>OMID01000031.1 GCA_900299005.1 Oxalobacteraceae bacterium | reverse complement strand
GTAAGGGCAGGTGATCCCTGTCCACCATTTAGCACACGGTCATTAAAGGCCGACTTGCCAGCACACCAAAACGACACCTCAAAACCGTCACCCCGGCGAAAGCTGGAGTCCATGCCGGACCTGGCAGAGGCTTCATCCCCATGGCAAGTCAAAGGTACGCAATGATGGATCCCGGCTTTCGCCGGGATGACAGCGTGCAGCCGGTCGCGCAGGGTGGTTGCTACTTACTTTGCACCCATCAGTGCCATCGTGGTGTCCAGCATACGATTACTGAAGCCCCACTCGTTGTCATACCAGGAGGACACCTTCACGAGACGTCCAGACACTTTGGTCAGGGTGGCATCGAAGTTCGACGATGCCGGGTTGTGGTTGTAATCGACCGATACCAGCGGATCTGTGTTGTACGTGAGGATGCCTTTCAGCGGGCCGTTCGCCGCTTCTTTCATGATGGCGTTGACTTCATCCACTGTCGTGTCACGAGCCGCGATGAACGACAGGTCAACGATGGAGACGTTAATGGTTGGGACGCGAATTGCGTAGCCATCCAGCTTGCCGTTCAGTTCCGGCAGCACCAGACCAACTGCGGCCGCAGCGCCGGTCTTGGTGGGAATCATGGACTGGGTTGCCGAACGAGCGCGGCGCAGATCTTCGTGCATGACGTCGGTCAGCACCTGATCGTTGGTGTAGGCGTGAACGGTGGTCATCAGACCATTGAGCATCCCGATGCTGTCATTGAGCGGCTTGACCAGCGGCGCCAGGCAGTTGGTGGTGCAGGAAGCGTTCGAGATCACGGTGTCCGAAGGTTTCAGGACACCTTGGTTGACACCGAAGACGACGGTGGCATCGACATCCTTGCCACCCGGCGCAGAAATGATCACTTTCTTGGCGCCGCCTTTGAGGTGTGCGGAGGCTTTTTCTTTGGTAGTGAAAAAACCAGTGCACTCGAGGACCACATCGACACCCAGCTCGCCCCAAGGAATATCGGCAGGATTTCGTTGGGCAAAAACGCGGATCTTGTCACCATTGACGACCATGTAATCGCCGTCAACAACGACAGTGCCGGGGAATTTGCCATGCGCCGTGTCATAGCGCGTCAGGTGCGCGTTTGATTCGGCATTGCCCAGATCATTGATCGCAACGATCTGGATATCGTTCTTTTTGCCGCCCTCGTAGTGGGCACGCAAGACATTGCGACCGATACGGCCATAACCGTTGATGGCAACTTTGATGGTCATGAGAATCTCCCTAAACGTTGTGATGTGAATGGATATCGTGTCAGATCAGTGCAGCACTGACTTGACTGCGGCCACGACTTTCTCGGTCGTGAAGCCAAAATGTTTGAACAGCTTGCCTGCTGGCGCGGACTCACCGAAGGTGTCGATGCCGATAACCACGCCATCAAGGCCGACATACTTGAACCAGAAGTCGGTCACCCCGGCTTCCACGGCGACTCGCGGCACACCCCGGATAAGCACACTGGCCTTGTACGCAGCATCCTGACGGTCAAAGACCTCGGTGCTGGGCATGGACACCACCCGCACAGGAATACCCTCAGCTGCCAGCGCATCAGCCGATCCGAGCGCGAGTTCCACTTCCGACCCGGTCGCGATGAGAATGGCTTTTGCATTCGCAGCGTCTTTCAGCACGTAGCCACCACGGCGAATGTCGGCCACCTGCGCGGCGCTCCGTTCGACGTAAGGTAAATTCTGGCGCGAGAAGATCAGGCTGGTCGGGCCGTGCTGACGCCGTACCGCTTCTGTCCATGCGACAGCGGATTCCAGCGTGTCGCAAGGCCGCCAGTTGTCCAGATTGGGAATCAAGCGAAGACTGGACACGTGCTCGACCGACTGGTGGGTGGGGCCATCCTCGCCCAGACCGATGGAATCATGCGTGAATACAAACAGAGAACGGCGCTTCATCAGTGCCGCCATGCGCAGCGCGTTGCGACTGTAGTCGGAAAAAGTAAGGAAGGTGGCACCAAAGGGAATGAAACCACCATGCAACGCGACACCGTTCATGATCGCGCTCATGCCGAATTCTCTTACACCATAGTTCACGTGATTGCCCGGATGTCCCGCGCGCACGGCGACGCACTCTTTCCAGTTGGTCAGATTGGAGCCGGTGAGATCGGCCGACCCACCGAGGAATTCTGGCAGCACCTTAGCCAGTGCCTGAATCGCATTTTGGCTGGCCTTGCGGGTGGCAATGGTCTCTTTCTTTTCGATACAAGCGGCCATCAGCTCGACTGCTGCCTTCTCGAAATTGGCTGGCAACTCGCCCTTCATCCGGCGCAGCAGCTCAGCTGACTCGGTGGGATATTTTTCCTGATAGCTGCTGAACTTTGATGACCAATCGGACTGCAGAGATGCGCCCTTCTGTTTTGCGTCCCACGCAGAGTAAACCTCGGCAGGAATCTCGAACGGCGGATGAGGCCAGTCAATCGCGGCGCGTGTCGCTGCGATCTCTGCATCGCCCAGCGCGGCGCCATGCACCTTGTCGGTTCCCTGCATCGTGGGGGCACCTTTTCCGATCACGGTCTTGCAGCAGATAAGTGTCGGGCGATCCGATGTTTTTGCCACAGCGATAGCTCCCTGCACCGCCGCAACATCATGGCCATCGACATTCGGAACGACGTTCCAGCCGTAGGCCTCGAAACGCTTGGGCGTGTCATCGCGAAACCAGCCGTCGACCTTGCCATCAATCGAAATACCGTTGTCGTCATACAGTACGATCAATTTCGATAGACGTAGCGTACCCGCGAGCGAACATGCCTCATGACTGATGCCTTCCATCAGACAGCCATCACCAAGGAATACATAGGTGTGATGATCGATGATGTCCAGACCCGGCTTGTTGAACTCTGCTGCGAGCAGCTCTTCGGCAAGCGCCATACCGACCGCATTCGCAATACCCTGACCAAGGGGACCCGTGGTGGTTTCCACACCGGGCGTGACATCAACTTCAGGATGACCGGGCGTCTTGGAATGCAGTTGGCGAAAATTGCGCAGTTCATCCATCGGCAGGTCGTAGCCGGTCAGGTGCAGCAATGCGTAGAGCAGCATCGAGCCGTGGCCATTGGAAACCACAAATCGATCACGATCTAACCAGTGAGGGTCTGCCGGGTTATGCCGAAGGTGAGTACCCCAAAGCGCGACAGCAATCTCAGCCATGCCCATCGGCATGCCAGGATGCCCGGAATTAGCCTTTTGCACAGCGTCCATCGCCAGCGCGCGTATCGCATTGGCCATTTTGCGGGTGTCGGGAGTGGGAGTCATATTGCCAAGAATGTATGAGGAAATCGGTGGCCGCCGCTGGCTGCAGGAAGGACGAGTAACAGACGCCTGAGCGAACCGGAAAACCCAAAATTTTACCAGACCGAACTCGACAAACGTGTCCCGCAACCTCGGCCACCGCTAACCAGCGGGCTTACAATTCCACTAAGGGTCTCGTTCACAACAAGGGTCCGGGCTGCGGCAAAAATTACCGAAACTCGGCTTCGCTCACCAAGTGTCAACTCACATCGCACTCATGCCACGCTTTTACTGCAATCAGCCACTTGAGACCGGACTACAGCTTGTTCTGCCCGATGCTGTCGCCCGCCATGTCCAGGTACTTCGCCTGAAAGAAGGCGACCTGATCACTCTATTCAATGGCGCCGGAGGTGAGTACGCGGCACGTATTGAGCGCCTTGAAAAAAAATACGTGCAGGTCCTGATCAAAACTTTCTCCGCACGAGAATCGGAGACCGCCCATGGGTTGTCTTTGGCACAGGGGCTGCCAGAGGGATCCAAAATAGACTGGATCATCGAAAAAGCCGTGGAGCTAGGCGCAACATCGATTCAGCCGCTCATTTCAAGTCGCTGCGTGGTGCGCCTCAGTGAAGAGCGCGCCAAGAGAAAAATGCAGCACTGGACAGGCATCATGGCCGCTGCGGCAGAGCAGTGCGGGCGTAACCGGCTGCCCCACCTGGCTGAACCCGAGTCTTACGAGGGTTGGATAGGCCAGCAAGACCTGCACCGGCGTATTGTCCTCTCGCCACGAGGCAGCCAGCCCCTGTCGCAATGGGCACGCCACCACCCTGCTCAGGCGGTCACACTCATTATTGGCCCAGAAGGCGGCCTGTCACCGGCAGAGGAAGACACCGCCATCGCCCGAGGCGCACTATGCCTGACGCTGGGAGAACGCGTGCTGCGTACTGAGACCGCCGGTCTTGCGGCCATGGCGGCACTGCAGGCAGTGTGGGGGGAGCTGTGAGTCCGTCGGCGGGCAAGGCATGCGCTGGCTGAGCTGGCTGCGCGAACGGGCCATCGCAACGCCTACCCAGATACCGGGGGATTTGTGGCAGGCCACGCTGTTGCAGCTGCCCTTCCTGGGGTATCTGTCGCATCAAGACCTCTCAAGACTCAAATCCCTGACAGAGCAGCTACTCGCCGGGAAATCGTTTGCCGGAGCTAAAGGCTTTCAACTCACCGACGAGATGGCAGTGCCCATCGCAACGCAAGCAGCACTGCTGGTGCTTAACCTCCGTCTCGATCTGTATGACGACCTGTCTGCCATCATCGTCACGCCGGAGGCTTTTCCAATCACGCAGCAGGTCATTGATGACAGCGGCGTCGTGCACGAGTGGGAAGAAATGCTTGCTGGCGAAGCCATCGAGATGGGTGGCGCGGTACGACTTGCGTGGCCAGACATTGTGCCAGCAGGACCAAACGACCAACCCCTTGTGGCCAATGTCGTGATTCATGAATTCGCACACAAGATCGACATGCAGCGAGGCGGGGCAAACGGCTATCCACCCTTCTTGGCGGGCTTTCATGCACGCTCGGATTTTGCCGACTGGTCGACAGTGTTCAGCGTGGCCTACGAGGATTTCTGCCACCGTGTCGATCGGTTTGAAGCCCGGCAGCCGGGGCCTACCAACGCGGCCGATCAGGCGCATATGGCGCATGACGATACGCCCTGGAGAGCACTTCCCATGGATCCCTACGCCGCCACTGACCCTGCCGAATTCTTCGCCGTAGCGTCGGAAAGCTTTTTTGTCACGCCCGCTCCGCTGGCCGGCGCCTACCCCGAGGTCTACCGGCTACTCTCACGCTATTACCGCCAGAATCCGCTCTCGGGCGGCAGTACTGCCTGATCGTACTTTTATCAGCGAGCTTTACGCAAAAGCAGGGGGCGCCCGCCCCGGGAAAACCGTTGAAAGCCACTATAATCAAGGGTTTCCCGACGCGAGTCTTTCCAAGCCCATTCCGTCCCGTACCATGAAAGTTTTCCGCGGACTTCCCAATGCCCAAGCGCGCCGGCCCTGTGCGCTCACGATTGGCAATTTCGATGGCGTGCACCGAGGCCATCGCATGCTGCTGTCGCGCGTCATTGAAGCCGCGCGCGGGCTGGGCGTGGAATCTGCCGTGATGACCTTCGAACCACATCCCCGCGAATATTTTGCGCATGTATCAGGCGACGAAAGTCAGGCACCCCGCCGCGTTGCCAATTTGCGCGACAAGTTACAGGCGCTTGATGCGGCGGGCATTGATCGCGTCATCGTCGAGCACTTCAATGCTCGCTTCGCAGCAATGAGCCCGCAAGATTTCGTACGCACGCTGCTGGTCAGCGGGCTGCATGTGAAGTGGCTGATCGTTGGCGATGATTTTCGCTTCGGGGCGAAGCGAGCGGGTGATTTTTCCATGTTGGCCGAAGCTGGCAAACGTCATGGCTTCGCGGTGGAATCAATGCAAACTGTCTTGCATGAAGACGAGCGCATTTCATCGTCTGCGGTTCGCAGTGCCCTGCACGATGGCGAATTTGTTCGCGCCAGTGAATTGCTGGGCTACCCTTATACGATCTCAGGTCGTGTGCAGCATGGCCGAAAGCTGGGCAGGACCATCGGTTTCCCCACGCTGAACCTTCGCATTGCGCACAAGCGCCCCGCGCTGACCGGCATCTTTGTTGTGCGAGTGCACGGGCTGGCACCGACTGCGCTGCCGGCAGTAGCGAGCCTGGGTGTGCGACCAACAGTGGAAGATAATGGCCGAGTACTCTTGGAAGTGCATGTCTTTGACTATGCCGCCGACTGCTACGGAAAGCTGGTGCGCATCGAGTTCCTGAGCAAATTGCGCGACGAGGAAAAATACGATGATCTTGAAACGCTGACCACCGCCATTGCTAATGACGCACGTGTCGCAAAACAATTTTTTGAGATACCTACCCTGAGCTGAATTCATGTCCGACCAGAGCAAAAAACCTGATAACAGATATCCGGTCAATATGACCGAAACACCTTTCCCGATGCGAGGTGATCTTGCAAAACGCGAACCTCAGTGGGTCGCCGATTGGCAGAAAAAAAATCTCTATCAGCGTATCCGGAAAGCATCCGCCGGTCGGCCAAAATTCATTCTGCATGACGGTCCGCCGTATGCAAACGGAGATATTCATATCGGCCATGCTGTCAACAAGATCTTGAAGGACATGATCATCAAGACCCGGCAGCTGGATGGCTTCGACGCGCAGTACATCCCGGGCTGGGATTGTCACGGTATGCCTATCGAAATTCAGATCGAAAAACAATACGGCAAAAATTTGCCGACTGCCGAGGTGCTGGCGAAATCCCGAGCCTATGCGAGTGAGCAGATCGAGCGCCAGAAAAAAGATTTTGTCCGTCTAGGTGTGCTGGGCGAATGGGATCATCCCTACAAGACGATGAACTTTCGCAATGAAGCCGACGAGATTCGCGCGCTTGGCAGGATTCTGGACAAAGGCTTTGTCTATCGCGGACTCAAGCCAGTAAACTGGTGTTTCGATTGCGGTTCGGCGCTGGCCGAGGCGGAGGTCGAGTATCAGGACAAGCGCGATCCGGCAATTGATGTCGCCTTCCCTTTCGCTGAGCCGGACAAAGTCGCGAAAGCCTTTGGCCTCTCTGCACTCCCTGTGGGCAAAGGCTATGCAGTGATCTGGACCACGACGCCGTGGACGATTCCGGCCAACCAGGCCTTGAACATGCATCCCGAAGTGACCTACGCACTGGTTCAGGCAGAACGCAATGGCGATCCCATCATGCTGATACTGGCCCAGGATCTCGTGGAAAGCTGTCTGCATCGGTATGGGCTGCAAGGCAAGAGCTTAGCCAGCTGTAAAGGCGAGGCCTTGTCCCAGGTGAATTTTCATCACCCGCTGCATGCAACGGATCCCGGTTACGATCGTCTCTCACCCGTGTTCCTTGGGGAGTATGTAACGACCGAGGCCGGTACCGGTATCGTGCATTCCTCGCCAGCGTATGGCGTGGATGACTATGCCTCTTGTAAAGCGCATGGCCTCAAGGATGACGATATTCTCAACCCGGTGATGGGCGATGGTCGTTATGCATCGACGCTGCCGCTGTTTGGCGGCATGACCATCTGGGAAGCGTCTAAACCGATCTGCGCCGCGCTGGAGTCAGCAGGACATTTGCTCAAACTGGTGATGTTTGATCACAGCTACATGCACTGCTGGCGCCACAAAACGCCAGTGGTCTATCGCGCCACCTCGCAATGGTTCGCCAGTATGGACAAGACGCCAAACGACGGTAGCGCATCATTGCGCGAAACTGCGCTGACAGCAATCGAAGCGACCCGTTTTTACCCCGGCTGGGGCAAGGCCCGCCTGCATGGCATGATCGCCAATCGTCCGGACTGGACTCTGTCGCGCCAGCGCCAGTGGGGTGTGCCCATGGCGTTCTTTGTACACAAGGAAACGGGTGAACTGCATCCCGACACCCCGGCGCTGCTGGAGAACGTTGCCCAACTAGTTGAGCAACATGGGATTGAAGCCTGGCATACGCTGGATCTGCACAGTTTTCTCGGTGCTGATGCAGCACATTACGAAAAAAACCGCGACACACTAGATGTCTGGTTTGACTCCGGCACCACACACCAGACCGTGCTGCGCGGCTCGCATGCTGCCGAGTCACAATTTCCGGCTGATCTTTATCTCGAAGGCTCCGACCAGCATCGCGGCTGGTTTCATTCGTCTCTGCTCACCTCAGCCATGCTCAATGGCTGCGCACCTTACAAGGCATTGCTGACGCACGGGTTTGTCGTCGATGGCGAAGGCAAAAAAATGTCCAAGTCCAAAGGCAACGTCGTCGCACCGCAAAAAGTCTCCGATACGCTGGGCGCGGATATCCTGCGCCTGTGGGTCGCCGCTACGGATTACTCGGGTGAGTTGTCGATCTCGGACGAAATTTTAAAACGCGTGGTGGAAAGCTACCGCCGCATCCGCAACACGCTGCGCTTCCTGCTGGCCAATACCTCGGACTTTGATCCGTCAAAAGACGCGATTGCCATGACTGAGCTACTGGAAATCGATCAGCATGCCATCGCCCGAATGAATCAGCTCCAGTCAGAGCTGCGTGCGCATTTCAACGAATACGAATTCCATCCGGTGGTGGCCAAGCTGCAGATGTATTGTTCGGAAGATCTGGGCGGCTTTTATCTCGATATCCTGAAAGATCGTCTATATACCAGCGGGGTCAGCTCTGATGCGCGACGCTCTGCGCAGACTGCGATCTGGCATATCACGCAATCACTGCTCAGACTGATGGCCCCCATACTGTCTTTCACCGTTGAGGAAGCCTGGTCCCTCTTTGCGGGCAAAGAAGTCTATCAAGCGTCGGGCGATACCATCTTCACGCAAACCTTTTACCAACTGCCTGAGATACCGGAGGCCGACAGGCTGCTGGCAAAATACCAGCAGCTTCAGGCCATTCGTGCCGAGGTGCTGAAACAGTTGGAAGAAGTACGCGTCTCTGGTGCGATTGGTTCGTCGCTGCAGGCCGAAGTAGAGATCCATGCCTCGGGCGAAAAGCTCGCACTGCTGCAGAGCCTGGGTGATGATCTGAAGTTCGTGCTGATCACCTCGGCGGCCAGCGTTGTGTCTGCGGCAGAGGCTGCCAGCGAAAAAGTGATGGTCAGGGCTTCCGAACACCGTAAATGCGAGCGCTGCTGGCATTATCGTGCTGATGTGGGTTCGCACGCGGATCATCCCGGACTGTGCGGCCGTTGTACCTCGAATTTGTTTGGCAGTGGCGAACGACGCCACATCGCCTGACGCACAATACGGCAAATGCTATGGCAAAAAAATCGGGCGGCATGATGATCTGGGTGGGCATTGCAGTTATCGTGGCCCTGCTCGACCAGCTCACCAAGATCACCATGACGCGCTTGCTGGCCTATGGGCAGTCAGACCCCGTGACCTCGTTCTTCAATCTGGTGATGGTCTACAACCGCGGAGCTGCTTTCAGCTTCTTGTCGGACCAGCCCGGATGGCAGCGCTACTTCTTTACCGTCATCTCCGGGCTCGCCTCGATCTTCATTCTGTGGATGCTAAAGCGTAACCCGACGCAGCGCCTGTTCTGCTGGGCCTTGGCACTCATCCTGGGCGGTGCGCTCGGAAACCTGATTGATCGTGTAGCCTATGGACATGTGATCGATTTTCTGGACTTCCACGTCGCTGCTTGGCACTGGCCGGCCTTCAATGTGGCAGACAGTGCGATCACCCTGGGCGCGCTGCTGTTCGTGCTCGACGAACTGCGACGTGTCAATCGCTGACCCTGTGTGCTGACCCTGATCCTTTGTCAGATACAAAGATACTATGAACCTCGCTGGCAAAAAAATTCTATTGGGTCTAACCGGCGGTATCGCCTGCTACAAGGCGGCTGAACTTGCTCGGGGTTTGGTGAAGGCGGGTGCCGGAGTACAGGTCGTCATGACAGAGGCGTCGCGTCATTTCATCACGCCAGTGACGATGCAGGCCTTGTCGGGCAAGCCGGTCTACACAGACCAGTGGGATAGCCGTATCTCCAACAACATGGCGCATATTGATCTCTCGCGAGAAGCAGATCTCATCCTGATTGCGCCCTGCTCTGCGGATTTCATGCGCAAGCTGGTGCATGGTGCGGCAGACGATCTGCTATCTACCCTGTGTCTGGCGCGGCCATCCACGGTGCCACTACTGGTGGCACCGGCAATGAATGTGGAAATGTGGGAAAACCCGGCTACTAAGCGTAATGCGGATCAGCTTCGTGCAGACCGCGTGGTGTTGCTCGGCCCGGCCTCAGGAGATCAGGCCTGTGGCGACACCGGCCTGGGCCGCATGCTAGAACCAGACCAGTTGCTCGAGGCGGTGTCAGCTTTTTTTCAGCCCAAGCGGCTGGCTGGCAGACACGTCATGATCACCGCGGGACCGACCTTCGAGCCTATCGACCCGGTGCGGGGCATCACGAATCTCTCGTCAGGAAAAATGGGCTACGCGATCGCTCGCGCTGCGCATGCAGCCGGTGCGACAGTTACCCTGGTCTCCGGTCCGACCGCATTACAGACACCATTGGGCGTCACACGGGTGCCCGTGACAACCGCGCGGGAGATGCATGAGGCCGTGATGAGCGAAATTACGGCCTATGATCTTTTCATTGCCGTGGCTGCGGTGGCCGACTGGCGCGTCGCTTCGGTCAGCGAGCAGAAGATCAAGAAGCAGGCCGGTCAGACACCCACGCTGCAGTTTGAACAAAACCCGGACATACTCGCGAGCGTTGCCGCACTGCCCTCGCCACCCTATTGCGTGGGTTTCGCCGCTGAGTCGGAAGACCTGCTCAGGCAGGGCGCGGCGAAGCGCGAAAAAAAAGGCATCCCCCTCCTGGTCGGGAACATTGGCCATCAGACGTTCGGCAGAGATGACAATGCGCTTGTCCTATTTGACGAGCATGGTCATCAGTCACTGGCCCGCGCTAGCAAAGAAACACTGGCGATCAGGCTTATCGAAGAAATCTCGCGCCGCCTACCTGCAAAAACATGATAACCATCGACCTGAAAGTCCTTGACCCTCGGATGCAGGAGCATCTGCCAGCGTATGCAACCGCCGGTAGTGCCGGTCTGGATCTGCGCGCCTGCATAGACGCGCCGTTGACCCTTGAGCCCGGTACCACTCACCTGATCCGCACAGGGCTGTCGATTCACATCGCCGATCCCGCCTATGCCGCAATGATCCTGCCGCGTAGTGGTCTCGGTCACAAGCATGGAATCGTGCTCGGTAATCTGGTCGGTCTCATCGACTCCGATTATCAGGGCGAGCTGATGGTATCTACCTGGAATCGTGGCAATACCGGCTTTGTGCTCCAGCCGATGGAGCGTCTCGCCCAACTGGTCATCGTGCCCGTATTGCAGGTAGGATTCCGGTTAGTCGACTCATTTGAAGGCAGCGAGCGTGGCGAGGGTGGTTTCGGGAGCACCGGTAAAAAATAACGCGGCTGCAGGACACGCTTTGCTGGCCACCATCCCGCCGCTGGCGGCAGCTTTGCTGCTCTGCGCCTGCGCAACGTCGCCGCGCTCTGGAAACCACCCGCCAGTGGCCGCAGAGGCGAAAGGCATCACCAGTCCTGCATCTGCGCGTGACGTAATCCTGGACGCATTGATCTCTCGTCAGGAACGCGTCTACCGCATCGCCTCACCTCTGATCACTCGAAACGCTGTGCTGTGCCGCACTCAGGCGAGGCCATTGCTGGGTTTCACCGCGAAAAACGTTCACTCCTATCCGTCAGAACTGGCGGCAGCGGCCCGTAAAACCCTGGGCCTCGGCGAGAGACTGCAAGTGATGCAGGTACTCGGTGGTAGCGGCGCCCAAAAAGCCGGCATGGCAAGCGGCGACATCCTGCAGTCGATACAAGACGTCGTGATGCCCGAAGGTCCCCAGGCAGAAAACGAGGCAGCACGTGTACTGGCTCCATTGCTGAAAAATCTCACAGAGATTCGCATCACGGTACTGCGTCGCGGACAACCGATAGAGCTTCAAGTTCCACTCACGCTGGCCTGTGCGTTCGCGATCGATATTGGCAATGCGCCGAACGTCAATGCCTACGCGGATGGCAAGCGCATCATGATCACACGCGGCATGCTCGAAGCCCTTCCCGTTGATGATGATGTGGCCGTTATCCTTGCGCGCGAACTCGCCCACAACGTACTCCAGCATGCGAGGCAATTGCAGCAGACAGTTACCGTGTCCGGTGTCATCGACAGCCTCTTGCCACTACAACCTGAGCCATCAAGCTATGCGGGCAGCGGCGGTATCAAGCCCGCAACGGAGAAAATGGATCAGGAAGCCGACCGTCTCGCGATGTTCATGCTGGCTCGCGCAGGCTACGATCCCATGCATTTGGTCCGGGTTTCCCAAAAACTGGCCAACATCGCACCCGCAAGTCAGCTCAACAGTTACAGCGCGCTGCACGCATGGACCGAGGAGCGACGCAGCCTGATGCACACCATCTTGCGGGACATCCATCAGAAACAGTCGACGAAAAAAGCTCTCGTGCCCTGAGGCGCGACGTCGACGCGGTGTGAGATCACGGTGCGAACCTCCAAAATAAAACCCCTGTCCTGAGACAGGGGTTTTATTTTCGTCCACCCAAATCGCTGCGCTTACTCGACCTCGGCGGTTTCCTGCGGTGCTGCCGGTGGTGGTGTATCGCCCTCGGCAAACTCCAGCTTGATTTTGTCTTCCTCATCAAGATCCACGGTCACACGACCGCCGGATACCAACTTGCCGAACAAGAGCTCGTCAGCCAGCGCCTTGCGAATCATGTCCTGAATCAGACGAGACATCGGACGCGCACCCATGAGCGGATCAAAACCCTTCTCGCCGAGGAACTTGCGCAGGTTGTCACTGAAAATGGCCTCAACTTTCTTCTCGTGTAGTTGCTCTTCAAGCTGCATGAGGAATTTGTCAACCACACGCAGGATGATTTCTTCATCAAGTGCCTTGAAGCTAATAATGGCATCCAGACGATTGCGGAACTCTGGCGTGAACATGCGCTTGATATCGACCATTTCGTCACCAGCCTGCTTGGTGTCCATGAAGCCCATGGTGCGCTTCTGCAGGCTTTCCGCGCCTGCGTTGGTGGTCATGATGATGATCACATTACGGAAATCCGCCTTGCGACCATTGTTGTCGGTGAGCGTGCCATGGTCCATCACCTGCAGCAGGATGTTGAATACATCCGGATGGGCTTTCTCGATCTCGTCGAGCAGCAGCACGGCATGCGGCTTCTTGGTGATTGCCTCCGTGAGCAGACCGCCCTGATCAAAGCCGACATAGCCCGGTGGAGCACCGATGAGGCGACTGACTGCGTGACGTTCCATGTATTCGGACATGTCGAAGCGGATCAGCTCGATACCCAGAATGAAAGCGAGCTGCTTGGCGACCTCGGTCTTGCCGACGCCGGTCGGACCAGAGAATAGGAAAGAGCCAATGGGCTTGTCGGTCTTGCCCAGACCGGCTCGCGCCATCTTAATGGCGGCGGCCAAGGCCTCAATCGCCGGATCCTGACCAAACACGACGTTCTTCAGGTCACGTTCGATGGTCTGCAGCTTGCTGCGGTCATCCTGGTTGACCGATGCTGGCGGAATACGCGCGATCTTGGAAATGATGTCCTCAATCTCTGGCTTGCCAATTGTCTTCTTCTGCCTGGATTTCGGCAGAATACGCTGGGCTGCGCCGGCTTCGTCGATAACGTCGATCGCCTTGTCGGGCAAGTGGCGATCATTGATGAAGCGCGCGGATAGCTCAGCCGCGCAGGTCAGCGCTGAGGCAGAGTACTTGACCCCGTGGTGCTCTTCAAAGCGGGACTTCAAACCTCGCAGAATCTGGATGGTCTGTTCGACCGTTGGCTCGTTCACATCGATTTTCTGGAAGCGGCGTGATAGCGCATGATCCTTCTCAAAAACGCCCCTGAATTCAGTAAAAGTGGTCGCCCCGATGCACTTGAGCTGACCGCTGGACAGGGCGGGTTTGAGCAGGTTTGAAGCATCGAGCGTGCCGCCGGAGGCCGACCCGGCGCCAATGATCGTGTGAATCTCATCAATGAAAAGAATGCCGTTCGGGTTCGCCTTCATCTGCTTGAGCACTGCTTTGAGGCGCTGCTCGAAATCGCCACGATATTTGGTGCCCGCCAGGAGTGCGCCCATGTCCAGCGAGTAAACGACCGCGTTTTGCAAGATTTCGGGCACATCGCCCTGCGTGACGCGCCATGCGAGACCTTCGGCTATGGCGGTCTTGCCCACGCCCGCCTCGCCTACCAGCAAAGGATTGTTTTTCCGACGGCGACACAAGGTCTGGATCACGCGCTCGACTTCAGCTTCGCGACCGATCAGCGGATCGATTTTGCCTTCTGCCGCCAGCTTATTCAGGTTCTGGGTAAACTGATCCAGCGCGCTTTCTTTTTGCTGCCCTTCAGGCTGGCTTTCCTCGCTACCCTCCGATGCCTTTTGAGGCTCGGACTGCTGATCTTTTCGTACGCCATGAGAAATGAAGTTCACCACATCAAGGCGAGTGACACCTTGCTGGTGAAGGTAATACACCGCATGCGAGTCTTTTTCACCGAAGATCGCCACCAGCACGTTGGCGCCGGTGACCTCTTTCTTGCCATTCGAGGCCGACTGCACGTGCATGATTGCGCGCTGGATCACCCGCTGAAAACCGAGTGTCGGCTGCGTATCAACCTCGCTGGTGCCGGGCACGGTGGGGGTGTTGTCGGTGATGAAGTTGGTCAGCGTCTTTCGCAGATCATCGATACTGACCGCGCAGGCACGCAGTACCTCAGCCGCTGATGGGTTGTCCAGCAACGCCAGCAGCAAGTGCTCGACGGTGATGAACTCATGACGCGCCTGTCGCGCTTCGACGAACGCCATATGCAAACTGACTTCGAGTTCCTGGGCAATCATGCTTCCTCCATCACGCACTGCAACGGGTGTCCCGCTTTGCGGGCGTGGGTTAAAACGAGTTCTACCTTGGTGCTTGCGATGTCCTTGGGATAGACACCGCACATTCCTTTGCCATCGCGATGCACTTTCAGCATGATTTGCGTGGCCGTCTCGCGATCCTTGTTGAAATATTCCTGAATGATGGCGACAACGAATTCCATCGGGGTGTAGTCATCATTGAGTAACAACACTTGAAACATTGGGGGCGGCTTCACCGCCTCCTTCTGTTCTTTGCGTACCAGGACCGTGCCATTCTCTTCGTTAGTTGCCATGCTTCTATTCTAATGCCTCCAACTTCCACCGTGACCGGGGAAATCACCAATATTCCTCATCTCTTTTGATATTACGCCCTTTCTGGGACAGTCGCAGACTCCAGACTTTCGGACCCGCTTTAACGTTGTTTTATGGGAATTTTATTATCATAAGGAAAATATGTTCCTTTTGGCAATTAACTTGACTTTTGAGTTTTTTACCCGAACAATGCAGAGCGTCAATATGTGCGGGTTGGCACGGATTGATCTAGGAGGAGCAATATAAGAGGGGGCAGCGTTACGCGAGGCTTCTTGCTTCTAGGGCTCGTGTGATTCGTTAATAAGGGAAAGACGTTTTTATGGCAACTGGTACAGTGAAGTGGTTTAACGACGCCAAAGGCTTCGGTTTTATCACTCCAGACGATGGTGGCGAAGATTTGTTCGCTCACTTCTCGGCTATCAAGATGGACGGCTTCAAAACCCTCAAAGAAGGGCAGAAAGTCTCGTTTGAAGTAACGCAAGGCCCCAAAGGCAAGCAAGCTTCCAACATCATGAACTCCTGATTCACTTTCAGGTTCGCTGAAAACCCCCGGCTCTCCGGGGGTTTTTAGTTTCCGCTGTTGATAATGCCCCATCACCTCGCTTTTACGTTGACCCCGCGTTTGATAAACGGTTCAGCGCATAAATCCAGTTTTATTGCAGACAATCACTGCAATCTATGCAAGCATCGCGATCAAACACGCGCAAAAAAACAAAGGCCGGAAAATCCGGCCTTTGCTACGACAAGGGACGAAACGCTTACATGTGCGCAATCATGACATCACCAAAACCCGAGCAAGAAACCTGAGTGGCACCGTCCATGAGGCGCGCAAAATCATAAGTCACTTTCTTGGAGGTAATCGACTTTTCCATCGAGCTGATGATCAGATCGGCTGCCTCGAACCAGCCCATGTGACGCAGCATCATCTCGGCTGAAAGAATCACCGAGCCCGGGTTCACATAGTCCTTCCCGGCGTACTTGGGGGCAGTACCGTGCGTGGCTTCGAACATGGCCACGGAGTCCGAGAGGTTGGCACCCGGCGCAATACCAATGCCACCCACCTGCGCTGCCAGCGCGTCAGAGATGTAATCTCCATTGAGGTTCAGGGTCGCGATCACGCTGTATTCGTTGGGACGCAGCAGGATCTGCTGCAGAAATGCGTCCGCGATCGCGTCCTTGACGACAATTTCCTTACCTGTTTTCGGGTTCTTGAAGCTGCACCACGGCCCGCCATCGATGAGTTGAGCGCCGAATTCTTTTTGAGCAAGTGCATAGCCCCAGTCTCGGAACCCCCCCTCGGTGTATTTCATGATGTTGCCCTTGTGGACCAGGGTAACCGAGGGCTTGTCATTGTCGATCGCATATTGGATTGCTTTGCGCACCAAACGCTCGGTACCCTCGCGAGACACTGGTTTGACGCCGATTCCGGAGGTCTGTGGGAAACGAATCTTTTTGACACCCATTTCCTTGATCAGGAATTCAACCACCTTCTTCGCGCCTTCGGAGCCCTCCTGCCATTCAATACCGGCGTAGATATCCTCAGAATTCTCCCGGAAAATCACCATATCGGTCTTTTCGGGCTCACGCAGGGGCGAAGGCACGCCTTTGAAATAGCGAACCGGACGCAGGCAGACGTACAGGTCGAGCTCCTGGCGCAAAGCCACGTTCAGCGAGCGAATACCGCCACCCACCGGGGTAGTGAGCGGGCCTTTGATAGAGACGACATAGTCCTTGAGCACCTTTAGCGTTTCTTCCGGTAGCCAGACATCCGGACCATAGACCTTGGTGGATTTCTCACCGGCGTAGATTTCCATCCAGCTGATCTTGCGCTGTCCGCCGTAAGCCTTGGCAACCGCTGCGTCAATGACTTTGATCATCACGGGACTGATATCAACTCCGGTGCCATCACCTTCAATGTAGGGAATGATCGGGTTGTCCGGCACGTTCAGGGAAAAATCGGGGTTGACCGTGATTTTCTGACCCTCGGCGGGCACCTTGATATGTTGATACATCGTCGTTATCTCCGAAGAATGGCGGATAGATGAAATTGTCGTTCGCGTTTTTGAACGTCATGACCGCTGCGCTGGGCCATGTTGTCAGTTGGCGTCGCGTGCATCTCTTATATAAGACATAAGACTAGATTTTGTATTATGCACTAGAATTTTGCGCTCCGCCACAGAAACCGGGTCCAAGTCGGTTATCCTGCCACGGCCGAGTCTTCCGAGATTCACGCATGTCTTTGATATTGTTTAATAAACCATTCGGCGTCATAAGCCAGTTCTCGGCCCACCCCACACGTTCGACGCTAGCTGGCTACATTGACACGCCGGGCGTTTACCCGGCGGGACGGCTGGATGCCGACAGCGAGGGACTGATGCTGCTGACGGACAATGGCGAGCTGCAAAACCAGATCAGTCACCCCGATCATGGAAAACTCAAAACCTATCTCGTCCTGGTAGAAGGTCTGGCCCAAGCAGGACACTTGGAACAGCTTCGACAACCGATGAATCTGGGGAACTTCACGACGCGCGGTAGTCACACCGTACGGATTGAAACACCAACTTGGTTGTGGCCGCGAAATCCCCCGGTGCGGGTGCGTCAGCACATCCCCAGCTCGTGGATCGCGATCACACTCTCCGAGGGCAAGAACCGACAAGTGCGTCGAATGACCGCCGCCGCAGGATTGCCGACGCTTCGCCTCATTCGCAGCACAATCGGCCCCTTCTCGCTCAGAACACATCCTTTGCTGCCCGGCGAATGGCGTATTGTGAGCGAAGAAGCATGGCGAACACCCAAGCATCATCACGACACATGACTCAAGGGCAGACCGGCGACTGTTGCAAAAACAGGATTCATAGCGTTTACAATCGCTCCCGACATGGCCCTGAACACTTTTGCAATCGATCCCAACCATCATGAAAAAACTGCTGTCAGCAATCGCCCTTTGCTCAATCGCCTGCTCAGCTCATCCAGTGCTAGCGCAACAACGCTTCTCGACGACGGTACTTAACATTGGCGTTCATCTGATACAGGCTGAAGTGGCGATGCGCGACGAAGAGCGCTCGCAGGGACTGATGTTCCGGCAGCAGTTGGGAAGCAACGAGGGAATGGTATTCCGCTTCCCGGAAAATCGCCCTGTCTGCATGTGGATGAAGAATACCTTGGTGCCACTGTCAGTCGCTTTCATTGATGATGCAGGCAAGATCATTAATATCGAAGACATGCAGCCGCAGACACAGGACGCCCACTGCGCAAAGCGTCCCGCTCGCTATGCGCTGGAAATGAATCAGGGATGGTTCAGACAGAAGAACGTCAAACTCGGCACCAAGGTCGATGGATTGCCAAAATAAAAACCCGCTCGGCACACACCGAGCGGGTTTTTAGAAGCTTGCCATCAGCCCGGCCTGGCCGGGCAGGTATCAGGCCAGTGCCTTGATCGCTGCAGACAGACGACTTTTATGGCGAGCTGCCTTGTTTTTGTGAATGATTTTCTTGTCCGCGATGCTGTCAATCACTGACACCGACGATTGGAAAACCTGAGCGGCAGCTGCCTTGTCACCTGCCTCGATCGCTTTGCGGACAGCCTTGATGGCCGTGCGCAGCTCGGAACGCTGGCTGGAATTGTGCGCATTCAGCTTAACGGCCTGGCGGGCACGTTTGCGGGCTTGTGCGGTATTTGCCATGACTTCTTCTTCCTGTCTGGGGCACGAGGTCAAACCCCGGGCGAAAATTCAGTAAACGAAAATTATATCGTGTTTTCGGCAGTCCGGCAAACCCTGTCCCCCGGCCGCTCACCCGCGCTCCGGTGGGGCGGCAGCATTCTACGCTATTGTCAAATCGAGAATTCGACAGAAAACCCTGGTGGGGCCTCCCGCTATAATGGGCCGCCATGAACTTGCACAAAACGCTAGCCACCGTGTCTGGCATGACGATGCTCTCCCGCGTCACCGGACTGATCCGCGAGTTCCTCATCGCCCGGACCTTCGGTGCCTCGGTGTATACCGATGCCTTCTTCGTTGCCTTCCGCATTCCCAACCTGCTGCGCAGGCTCTTTGCGGAGGGTGCTTTCTCTCAGGCTTTTGTTCCCATCCTGGCGGAGTACAAGAACCAGCGAGGAAACCGGGCAACGCGGGTGCTGACTGATCATGTAGCCACCGTGATGTTCTGGACACTGCTTGCCACCTCGGTGATTGGCGTGCTTGCTGCTCCACTGTTGGTCCTGGTGATGGCCAGCGGATTTGCATCCAATGCACAGGCGATGTCGCTCTCGGTCGCCATGACACGCATCATGTTCCCCTACATTCTGTTCATGTCCTTGGTCGCACTGGCCGGCGGCATTCTGAACACTTGGCGCGAATTCCGCGTGCCCGCATTCACGCCGGTGCTGCTGAACCTGTCTTTCATCGCAGCCGCGCTGATGCTCGCGCCACTGATCTCCCAGCCCGTCTTCGCGCTGGCCATCGCGGTATTTGTCGGGGGTATCCTGCAACTGGCTTTTCAGCTCCCGGCTCTGCGCAAGATCGGTATGCTGCCTCGCATCGGGATAAACCCCTTCTCAGCATTGTCAGATGAAGGCGTGCGCCGGGTGCTGAAACAGATGCTACCGGCAACCTTCGCAGTCTCCGCCGCACAAATCAGTCTGATCATCAACACCAATATCGCATCGCATCTCATCGATGGCAGCGTTTCATGGCTGTCCTACGCAGATCGCCTGATGGAATTACCAACGGGCTTACTCGGTGTCGCTCTCGCCACCGTTTTGCTCCCCAGCCTGTCCAAAGCGCATGCCTGTGATGACCCGAATGAATATTCCTCTCTGCTCGACTGGGGACTGAGACTGAGCTTTCTGCTAGCCATGCCGTCTGCCATCGCACTCATCGTGCTGGCAACACCGATCACCACAACGCTGTTTCACTATGGCAGATTCGATTCCTTGGCCGTAGAAATGACAGCGCAAGCGCTGATCGCCTATGGTGTGGGTTTGACCGGGTTAATCATGGTGAAAATTCTGGCACCGGGCTTTTATGCAAAGCAGGACATCCGCACACCAGTCAAGATCGGGATAGGCGTGCTGGTGGTAACGCAGCTGATGAATCTGCTGTTCGTTCCGTGGATTGCACACGCTGGCCTTGCACTGTCCATCGGACTGGGAGCGACAGTCAATGCCGCCTTGTTATTCTTTTTGCTGAAGCGGCATAGCATCTATCATCCAGCACCGGGGTGGCCTCGTTTCTTCATCCAGCTGACAGGCGCGCTATGCCTGCTAGCTGGCGTTGGTCTGTGGCTTGGATCACAATTCGACTGGATCGCTCTGCGTGCAACGCCGTGGGCGCGAATATTCACTCTGGCGCTGATCATCGTGACCTGCGCCGCCTGCTACTTTGCAGCATTGCTTGCGATGGGTTTTCGATTTGCTGATTTCAAACGGGAGTCGAACTGAAGCGATCTGCCAATGGCCCAATACACCACGCTCAAGCCGCTTGACTACTTTGCCTCTCTGGTACAGCAAGAGGAGCACATCCCCTTGCTGGAAGCAGCGCTCAGCATTGCCCAAGATGATGATCCGGGATTAGATCTGAATCACTGCCTCCTGGAGATCGACAAGTTCGCGGCGCGTCTCCGACGTCGCTTGCCAGCGGATATCGCACAGATACCGAAGCTGAGGATGCTGAACAATTTTTTTTATCAGGAATTGGGTTTCGCAGGCAACCTGAACGATTACTACAATCCTGATAATAGTTACCTCCACAAGGTACTGTCCACCCGCCGTGGCATTCCGATATCGCTTGCGGTCATCTATATGGAGATTGCAAGTCAGATCGGACTAGACGTGAAAGGCATCTCCTTCCCCGGGCACTTTCTGATGAAGCTAACGGTCAACAGCGGGGATATTATTCTTGATCCGTTTAATGGCACCAGTCTGTCGCGAGAAGAACTTGAAGAGCGACTAGAACCTTATTTTCCGAATGGCCGAAGCTCCGACGATCTGCCACTGTCGAGCTATCTGTCCAATGCTACACCGCGCACCATTCTTATTCGGATGCTGCGCAATCTCAAAGCACTTTTTGCCGAACATCCCCACTGGCAGCAATTCCTGAACATTCAGCAAAGGCTGGTCATCCTGCTACCCAACGAAATCATCGAACGGCGCGACCGTGGTCTCGCGTATGCAAGCCTTGATTGCCCCCTGGCGGCATTGCAAGATATCGAGGCTTATCTGGCTGCATGCCCGGAGGCACCCGACGCCGACCTCTTGCGCAAACGCTTGCCGGAGCTCAAGGCAGCGGCTCGCAAACTCAACTGACCCAACGACGTTCATCCCTCAGGGCCAGCAACCATCGCCAGCCTGACAAGGGAACCATGACGATTGAAAGTGCCGATTCGTTAAAAACTACCAGCTCATCCCAGGAAAATAGCAAAAACCATTGAGTTGATTCTTCCCTGTTTGCATAGCGATGCTGACTCGCCATACCAAGGTATTTAATTGACATCGCCCTGCCCGCGCACGCGCGACTCAATGGCCTCCCAACGCTCAAGACTCTCTATAAGCAGCTTGTCTATCTCGGCAAAGCGCCGATTCAGTGTCTGGACATCATCCGGCTGCTTGCGATAGGTCTCGGGGTCGGCGAGACGTTCTGAAATATTTGCCTGTTCTGCTTCAAGATCAGCAATCTGCTGAGGCAGCATTTCCAACTCCCGCTGCTCCTTGAAGCTGAGCTTTTTCGGCTTGTTCGAGGGAGCATCGTAAGCCTGCTCTTTGGACCCGACGCTAGGTTGGGCACCTGCTGCGGGTTTGGTCACTTCTTTTGCTATCAGCCCTGTGCGGGATTTTTTGACGCGCTCCCAATCGTCATAGCCACCAATATATTCTCTCCAGACGCCATTACCCTCGGCAACGATGACCTGCGTGGCCACGTTATCGAGGAAAGCGCGGTCATGACTGACAAGGAAGACGGTACCCTGGTAATCTTCCAGCAGCTGCTCCAGCAGCTCTAGAGTATCGATATCGAGATCATTGGTGGGCTCGTCGAGAACCAGCACATTCGCCGGCTTGGCAAACAGGCGAGCCAAAAGCAGCCGGTTGCGCTCCCCTCCGGAGAGTGTCCTCACGGGTGAACGGGCTCGCTCTGGCGGAAACAGAAAATCACCGAGATAGGTCATCACATGTTTTCGCTGCCCATTGATCTCAACCCAGTCACTGCCCGGTGAAATCGTATCGGCAAGGCTGACTTCATCGTTGAGCTGCTCGCGCAGCTGGTCAAAGTAGGCTACCTGCAGCCGGCTACCCAGGCGTACTACACCAGCATCTGGTTTTTCTTCACCGAGTATCAGCCGAAGCAAGCTTGTTTTGCCGGCACCATTGACACCGATGAGTCCTATTTTGTCACCGCGCTGAATAATGGCGCTAAAGCGCCGGACGATGGATTTTCCCTCGTAAGATTTATCGATATCGACCAGTTCAGCTACAATTTTTCCGGAACGTTCACCCGAGGCCAGCGCCATCTTCACCTGCCCCTGCTGTTCACGCCGTCGGGCACGCTCCAAACGCAACGACTCCAGTCTCCTCACTCTGCCCTCGTTTCGCGTGCGGCGCGCTTCAACACCTTTGCGTATCCACACTTCTTCCTGGGCAAGCAGTTTGTCGAACTTGGCATGCTCGAGCTCTTCGACTGCCATCTGCTCTGCTTTGCGGCTCTGGTAAGCGCTGAAATTACCTGGGTAAGATTGCAGCTTTCCTCGATCCAGCTCGACAATGCGGGTCGCAACATGATCGAGAAAGCGACGATCGTGGGTGATGAACAGCAGGCTACCTCGAAATTCGCGCAGCAAGCTCTCCAGCCACAAAATCGACTCCATATCGAGATGGTTGGTAGGCTCGTCCAGCAGCAGCACATCGGGAGAGCGGACCAGTGCACGAGCAAGGGCAACGCGTTTTTTCATGCCCCCTGACAACGTACCAAGTAGACGTTCCCGCTCCAGCCCCAGTTTTTGCAGCGTGGTCGCGACCCGATTTTCCAGATTCCAGCCATCGACAATATCAATGCGTGCCTGCAGTTGCTGCATACGGTCCAACAGCACCCCATCGTCACTCGAGCCCAGCTTCTCGGTTATCTGATCGTATTCAAGCATCAGGTTACGCAATTCAGTGAGTCCTTCGGCAACGGCATCGAATACCGTGGCGCTGGTAGCGAATACCGGTTCTTGCTCGACATACGCAATACGCAATCCTTGCTGTAGCGTGAGCAGGCCATCATCCAATTTTGCAGCCCCTGCGATCACCTTCAACAACGACGATTTACCCGTACCGTTCCGTCCGATCAAGCCAATCCGCTCACCAGCTTCCAGCGAGAATTCGGCCTCATCCAGCAAGGCCACATGGCCATACGCGAGTTGTGCATGACTGAGAGAAATGACGGACATGAGAAAACCTGAGAAAGTGGTGTGCTGGCAGGCAAGTCGCTGCTCACACGAGCCACTATTGTAGCGACACCACGGTACCGGCAAGTGCCTGGCACCCGTTGCTGTACCTCTCCGGGCGGCTGAAATCCGCACAAAGTGTCTGGGCTATAATCACGCGCTCGCAGCGCGACTTCGCGGTGCAGTAGCGTCTCGCCGTAGTTCAATGGATAGAACGAGTGCCTCCTAAGCGCTAGATACAGGTTCGATTCCTGTCGGCGGGACCACCCCAGCATGTCTACAGAAAATAGCTGCTGCTGTCGCATCCACACTCGGGCATTTCAGGTGATTTTTTATCACCCGGCACGAGCTAAGCGACAAAGCAGTGTCCACTGCCCGCGACGCTTCGAACCTATTCTCGTTCGGTTGATGGCAAGGCGACGATACGGCAGACAGTAACGACGCAGGGCAAGCCATTGGCAAGGCCGCCAGCGACCTGACGAGATAGGCTATGAGTGGCAAACTTTGTCCAACAGGATATCGTCCGAGCCGCCCTTGCGCACGCTGGTCAGACGCAGTTTGGTGTCCATCGTGCTGACCAGTCTCCCTTCAGCGCGCTGGCCCGCGTATTTCATCACCTTTTCAGAACCCACTTTGCGTGACTGACAATCAATCGTTGTCAAGGATTTTTCCGACAGCAGCTCCTGCCCCTCCAGATTTGTAATTGGCTTCTGGTAATCCGTTAAGGTCCACAGCCTGATAAGGCTGCCATCGCGACTAAGAAACTGATTATCGTAATACGCTTCATTATCGGCATTACGGTGGTAAGGCACCCAGTCTGCCAGTGCAGACAGACTGTACGACAGGGCAAACAAGGCCAGCAGGCATTTTTTCATCTTCATCAATTGAGCTTCCTCGGTTTGCCAAAATCCCCTTCCTTCGGATACAGGAAAGTTGTCTTGCTCGGGCCCATACCCACGATCTGCACGATGGCACCCTCGGCACCCGCTGAGCCGTCGTAATGAACACCTCCGGCAGGATGAAACATGTAGCTGCCGGTCGTGAGCGGAACGGTGGCTGCCGGATCCCAGCTGTCATCTTTCCCCGCGTTCCATGTACCCTGAATCACGGTCACATGGCGATCTTCTCCGTGAAAATGCGGCGAGCTCATGACCCCCGGCGGAAAATGGGCGCGGATAACATACTGCCCAGGCTTGGACGGATCGCCATAGACAACAGCGATTTTCACGCCATGACCAGCGTCTTTCCAGACGATGTTTTCTGGAAGCGTAATCTGGAAGTCTTTATCGCTCTGGGCCGAAAGACTAGGAGCAACGGCCAGCAGCGTGGCAAAGCCGAGCGCGGGCACAAGTAAACGCGTCTTGAGAGACATGAATCACCTCTTGGTGGGTTGAGGAAGAATTACTTTACGACAACATATCACATTTGGGCATGCGATCGGTGCCTCCATGACCCCGTTGGGCTGTGAGAACCCGCGTGATGTTATTCCGAATTTCCGCAGAAGCGAGGCATAATCCTGTTTGGCATCACTCCGATACAACTTTGCCGACCGGCATACCAACAAAAAGGGGAACTATGAAGCTGGTACGTTATGGCCGTCCTGGCCGCGAAAAACCCGGAATGATTGACACCGAAGGCAAGTTGCGCGACTTGTCCGGCGTCGTGGATGACATCGGTCCCCATGAATTGTCCCCCAAGTTTCTTGCGAAATTATCGAAAATCAAAGCGGATCGGCTCCCTCCCGTGCGCGGCAAGCCACGCTTCGGTGTTCCCATCACCGGCATCGGCAAATTCATCTGCATCGGTCTCAATTACTCGGATCATGCCGCCGAGTCGAATATGCCAATCCCCGCCGAGCCGATTGTCTTCATGAAGGCAATTACCGCGCTCAACGGCCCAAACGATGAGGTGATGCTGCCCAAAGACTCCGTCAAGTCGGATTGGGAAGTTGAGCTTGGCATCATCATTGGCACCAAGGCTCAGTACGTGAGCGAACGCCAGGCACTTGACTAC
Organism: Oxalobacteraceae bacterium; assembly: GCA_900299005.1. Lineage (GTDB taxonomy): Bacteria > Pseudomonadota > Gammaproteobacteria > Burkholderiales > Burkholderiaceae_D > Pernthalerella. Next base: position 98,138 of record OMID01000031.1, on the reverse strand, counting down.
GTTGCTGGTTATGCGGTCGTCAATGATCTGTCAGAACGCGAATTTCAGCTGGAGCATGGCCCGCAATGGGACAAGGGCAAGGGTTGCGACACCTTTGGCCCGGTAGGCCCTTGGCTGGTCACTCGTGATGAAATCCCTAACCCTCAGAAACTTGACATGTGGCTTGACATCAATGGTGAGCGCATGCAGACCGGTAATACCAAAACCATGATTTTTTCAGTCGCTAAAATTGTGAGCTACCTGAGCCGGTTCATGACGCTGATGCCCGGTGACGTTATTGCGACCGGCACACCACCCGGCGTGGGCATGGGCATGAAACCTCAGCGCTTCCTCGTGCCAGGTGATCAGATCACGCTGGGGATACAAGGGCTTGGCGAGCAGCATCAAAAAGTATTCCGCTACAAAAAAGCCAAGTAAGGCTGGCACACGCGTCATCTGGCTGCCGGGTCATTACAACCAATGCCCGGCAGCAGATCCCCTTCACTTCTGTGCACCAGCGCTGGCTCCCGATGCCCTGTCAATCATGGTCTGCAAGCAGTGATACCGGTGACGCTCCCAGCAGCCCTGAGGGCTGCCGAATCGCTGTCCTGCCGAAATACCAACTGAGGCACAACAGCATCCCGACCGCTTGCGCGTGAAGGTAATTCACTCGGACAAAGTTCAGCGACCCTGCAGGAACCCGCACTGCTGGCTGGCGACTCAACGCCAGTTCACTATGTTTAAAGGGGAAATCATGCGTCCGACTACCATCAAACCAAGCACGTCCTTGTCTGCGGCTCAACTTGAGCGATTCGCCAGCGCCGAACAGCGGCGCGCGCTTGATGATCATGATGATGAAGCCCTGGAAAAAGCCAACGATCGTGCACTCGCCGAAGCAATACTCAGGAGCCTTGCCGATCAGGAAGAAATAACACTCACCCGCCCTGGAGAAGCCGACAGCATCACCGATGAATCGCTGGGATCAGAAAGCGCCAGCGCCGAAGATCAGAGCAGCGCTTCAACCGCGAGATCACCCACCGAGACGGAGTACGAAGCCAGCAGAAACATTAACCAGCAACTCAAAACTTGGTTTGATCAGCAAGGCTTTGAGGTCGTGCCCAATAGTGGACGCAATGCAGACTGCCTGCTCATTGCAATGGCACAGCATGCCTCAGAAAATTATACGAGCGAGCAGCAGAGCGATGTAGCCGCACTTCGAGAGAAAGTGACAACCTACACTCTAGAGCATCATCCCGACAGGCCATCTGCCAATGATTATTCCTTGCATAGCGACGGAAATTTCATGAAGGAACTCGTGCGTGCGGTCAACGACAAGATCAACGATCAAGAGCGCAAAATTACATTTTGTATCGCTACCGCCGATCTGCATGGCCAGCCATCATGGCGAAAGGTCGGCAAGGGTCCGAGGATGGCAATCATCTTTGACCAGGGCGGCCACTATGAGGCCGTCATCCCCAAAGAGATTTCAACCCAACGCCGCCACAAATCCTACCCACCGAGATAGGCTTCTGACACCCGCGCATCCTGCATCAAATTAGCGGCCGTATCGGAGAACACGATTCGGCCGCTTTCCATGACATAGCCTCGCGTTGCCACGGCCAGTGCCTGCCGCACGTTTTGCTCAACCAGCAAGATAGTCACGCCCTCTCGGGCGATTTGCCGGATCACATCAAAAATCTTATCAACCATCAAGGGAGCCAATCCCATTGATGGCTCGTCAAGCAACAACAGCGTCGGCTTGGACATCAACGCACGCGCGATCGCCAGCATTTGCTGCTCTCCTCCCGAGAGCGTGCCCGCGAGTTGAGATTCACGCTCTTTGAGTCGAGGGAATATATCGAACCAGTGAGCAATATCGGCTTCAACCGCATCAGGATCATTGCGGATATAAGATCCCATCAACAGGTTTTCGCGTATGGTCATACGGCTGAATACCCCTCTGCCTTCCGGGACCATGGCCAGCCCCAGAGCCGGCAGCGCATGTGCGGGCTGTTCATCGATCCGACGACCCTGATAGCGAATTTGTCCTGAGGTCCGAGCAGACTGAAGGGTACGCGTAATGGCTTTTAGCGTCGTGGTCTTGCCAGCGCCATTGGCGCCGACCAGCGTCACCAGCTCCCCGGCGTACACATCAAGGTCAACACCCTTTACCGCCTTGATACCGCCAAAAGACACCGATAAATCTTGAAGGCTCAGCAATGCGTTAGCCATGGAATTCATGCAGCTTCGCCTCCGAGGTAGGCCGCGATCACTGCAGGGTCTTTTTGGACTTCAGCAGGGGTTCCTTCGGCAATGACCTTGCCATAATCAAGCACAGTTAATCGGTCGCACAGACCCATCATCAATTTCACATCATGCTCAATCAGCAAAATCGTGATGCCCTTTTCACGTATCTTCAGCAACAGTTCTCTGAGCGACGACTTTTCGGTGGCATTCATGCCAGCCGCAGGTTCATCCAGCGCCAGCAATACTGGCTCTGTCGCCAATGCACGCGCAATCTCGACGCGCCGCTGGTCACCGTACGAAAGGTGTCGGGCAGTACGCCCTGCGAGATGACGGATACCGACAAACTCCAGCAACTCCGCAGCATACTGTGAGATGTCTGCTTCTTCCTTGCGTGCCGCTTGATGACGTAACACGGCACCTAGCACGCCCTGGCGGGTACGTATGTGTCGGCCGACCATCACATTCTCGATCGCACTCATGTCACCGAACAGACGGATATTCTGAAAAGTGCGTGCGATACCAGCACGAGCGACGTCGTGCGGCGCGGTGTTTGGGTAAGGCTTTCCATGCAATTCGAATCTGCCCGCATCTGCCGGATACAGACCTGTGATTACATTAAACATCGTGGTCTTGCCCGCACCATTGGGTCCAATCAGCCCGTAGATCTGGCCTCGAGAAATCGTCAAGCGCACATCAGACAAGGCTTGCAATCCACCGAAGCGTTTGGAGACATCCGAGATGTTCAGCAAGGAATCGGTCATGACGCACTCCGCGACACACTGCTCTCGCCGGGCAGCATGCGGTCCTCATGCCGTGGCGACGGCCACAAACCCGATGGACGCATCAGCATGATCAGCACCAGTGCGAGGCCATACAGCAATTGCCTCAGTACTTCAGCCTCAATCCACACATGACCAAACAGGGTCATTTGTATCGGCTCTACCGTATGCCTCAGTATCTCAGGCAGTGCCGCCAGCAGCACAGCGCCGAGCACCACGCCGGGCACATGACCAATCCCTCCCAGCACCACCATGGCCAGCACGGCAATCGATTCGGTCAGCGTAAATGACTCGGGAGAGATGAACCCTTGAAATGCGCCGAACATGGCTCCGGCAATACCTCCAAATGACGCCCCCATCGCGAAAGCGAGTAATTTCACGTTGCGCACATTGATACCCATCGCCTTCGCAGCGATCTCGTCCTCTCGGATGGCGATCCACGCGCGGCCAAGCCGCGAGTGCTGCAATCGCTTTGCGATCAACACGGTCAGTATGCAGAGCAGAAGGAAGAGAAAATAATAGGCATTGACCGAAGGGATGGAATAACTACCGATGGACACCATGCCTCCTGATTGGCCGGCAAAGGAGACTGATCCTATTTTTACAGGGTCGATGAGGTTGATACCTTGGGGCCCGTTGGTGATGTTGACGGGGCCGTTCAGGTTGTTCATGAAGATTCGGATGATCTCGCCGAAACCGAGCGTCACTATGGCCAGGTAATCTCCACGCAGTTTGAGCGTGGGCGCACCCAGCAGTGCCCCCGCTACCGCAGCAACGATCGCTGCCAGGGGCAGGATCAGCCACACCGACAAGTGGATGCCCTGGGTGGCGACGTCGATCGGGAGCCACTGCACCACGAAAGCAGCTACTGCCGGGAATTCCAGCTGCAGCGATTCGAGCACAATAGAAAACTGTGGAGAAGCCAGTAAGCCCGCAAGATAGGCACCCATCGCGAAAAAAGCGATGTACCCCAGATCGAGCAAGCCCGCAAAACCAACCACAATGTTCAGACCAAGCGCCAGCAGAACATAGAGCAGCGCGACATCAATAATCCGCACCCAGGAGTTTCCGAACTGTGATGCGACAAATGGAAAGACGATGAGCACCACCACCACAACCGCCCTCGCCAGCCAGGAATCAGTCAGCTGAGGAAGATTCGTGCGCGTATTCGAACTGTTCACGATCATCCCCTACGAACGATCAGCGACGCGCTCGCCCATGATGCCCGAGGGACGCACTGTGAGCACGAGAATCAGGACAATGAACGCAAAGATGTCCTGATAATGACTTCCCAGCACGCCCGCTGTCAGATCACCAATGTAGCCAGCACCCAGACTCTCTATCAGACCCAGCAGTATGCCGCCCAGCATGGCCCCGTAGATGTTGCCGATCCCGCCCAGCACTGCTGCGGAGAATGCCTTCAGGCCCGGTGTGAACCCCATCGCGAACTGCACCGACGCATAATTCGCACCCCACATGACACCAGCAACTGCGGCGAGCGCAGCGCCAACCGCAAAAGTAAACACGATCACCCGATTGGCATCCACACCCATCAGCGCGGCCACACGCGGGTTCTCTGCAACGGCCCGCATTGCGCGACCCATGCGCGTTCTCTCGACCAGCAAGGCCAAGAAGAGCATTGATATCAAGGCGAGTAGGAGCAGCAGTATTTGAGTCGTGGTAATCAGCGCACCGAAGACATGCAGCGGCTCAGTGGAAAGCACTTGCGGAAAAGGCAGCGGATTACGACCCCAGACCATCATCGCCAGTGTCTGCAATAAAATGGAAACGCCAATTGCCGTGATCAATGGCGCTAGGCGAGGTGCATTGCGCAATCGCCGGTAAGCAACGCGCTCGATCAGCATGCTGATACCCGCACATACAGGCACGGCCCCAGCAATCGCAAACGCGAGCTGAAGGATGCCGGGCAGTTCGGGTGAGACTTTGCCAATCAGCTGCAGCAGTGTCCACCCAACCATCGCGCCGATCATCAGCACATCGCCGTGGGCGAAATTGATTAGATTCAGCACACCGTAGACCATGGTGTAGCCCAGCGCGATCAGTGAATACATGCTGCCCAGTACAAGGCCATTCAAGAGCTGTTGTACCAGTATCTCCATGGGGCTTATTGTTTTTCGAGAGCTGGGTTTGGACGCATCGGAAATTCAGGCGGCTGCCGAGCGAGGATTCAGTCCCTTCGGTAAGGGGAAGGTCACATGCTCTTCCACACCATCGAGTTCGCGCACGCTGTAGACACCGAGCGACTTGAGTCTTGCCACAACTTGTTCAACCAGAATTTCGGGGGCGGAGGCGCCGGCGGTCACGCCAATTCGGCGCTTGCCCTCTATCCATGAGGGATCGATCTGATCAGCATGATCGACCATGTAAGAAGTAACGCCATTTTTCTGCGCTACCTCGCGCAAGCGATTGGAGTTAGAACTACTTGGGCTGCCAACCACGATCACTAGCTCGACCTGTGGCGCCATGAATTTCACGGCATGCTGGCGATTGGTGGTGGCGTAGCAGATATCGCCTTTCTTGGGCTCGGCAATGGTGGGGAATCTGGCCTTGAGCGCATCAATGATCTCGGTTGTATCGTCAACCGACAAAGTGGTCTGCGACACATAGGCCAGACGATCTGGGTGCCTCACTTGCAAGGTCTGCACGTCAGTCACGGTTTCGACCAGATACATGCCGCCATCACTCTGTCCCATTGTACCCTCGACCTCGGGGTGGCCCTGATGACCGATCATGATGATCTCGCGACCTTCTTCACGCATTTTTGCGACCTCAACATGCACTTTGGTGACCAATGGACAAGTCGCATCAAACACCTTCAGTCCGCGCGATTCCGCTTCGGACTTAATTGCGCGCGAGACGCCATGGGCCGAGAACACCAGATGACTACCTGGCGGCACATCGGCAAGATCCTCAATAAAAATAGCGCCTTTTTCGCGCAGATCACTGACCACATAGGCATTGTGGACAATTTCATGACGAACGTAGACCGGCGCCCCGAATTGCGCGATGGCGCGCTCGACGATCTCGATTGCCCGGTCCACGCCGGCGCAAAAGCCGCGAGGTTGGGCGAGCAGAATTTCATTGTCCATGATTTTCTCCTGTACTCAGTGGCGCTGATCAGGCTGTCTACAACGTTGTGGCATGCGTTGCCAATTATGCAGCGCGAGCGGTAGACCGGTTAGCTTTCGCATCAGAGCACACCGATCACGTTAACCTCGAATTTTACGTGCTGTCCGGCCAGAGGGTGATTGAAATCGAATAAGGCATCGTTCTCATCGAGCTGAATAAGCACCCCGGCGAAACTGCCGCCACCGGGCGCATTGAAATCGACGAGGTCACCAACACTGTAATGGGTATCTGCATCGGAGTTTTCACGCAGTGTCTCTAGCGACACTCTCTGCAGCAGCGCTGGATTGCGTGGGCCAAACGCTTGCTCTGGGGTCAGCTCAAAAATCTTGTGCACCCCCTCGTTGAGCCCGATTAGGCATTGCTCAAGAAAAGGCGCCAATTGGCCGGACCCCAGCTGTAGCGTGGCGGGACTTTCGCCGAACGTGCTGACAATCGCTTTGCCATCCGGGGAGGACAAGCGGTAATGCAGCGTGAGAAAGGAGCGCTCGGTGACAACTGGCTGTGGTGTAGGAGGCATATAAACAGCAGGCTCAATCAACTTACCGCTATTGTATGCCAGCGAAACGCATCCATTTCGCGATTAGGGTGGCTAGCGTCAGCTACTCTTGAATGGATGACGTACTAGCCTGGCACTCTGCAGGTGTCCGTTTGAAATTCTAGGGTCAAACGCCGAGGAAACCGATGCGAATTCAGGATATGCCCGCTTGCACACGACCGCGTGAGCGTCTGCTGTCTCAGGGCGTTGAAACACTCACCGATGCCGAATTACTGGCGATCCTTCTGCGCACAGGCACCTACGGACTGAGCGCGATCGCCCTGGCGCAGAGCATCATCGATCAGTCAGGCTCACTGGCCCGTCTGATGACCGCACCTGTCGAAGCTCTGCAGGGCATAAAAGGGCTTGGGCCCGTAAAGCGCTCGCAGTTGCTGGCAACGCTGGAGCTGGCCCGACGCAGCTATGCGGAACAACTCAAGACGCAAGCCGTACTCGAATCCACGCAGTCGCTAAAGCACTTTCTGCATTCGCATTTCGCAGGTCAGTACAATGAAAGCTTCATCGCACTGTTTCTCGATGTCGAACACCGGCTGATTGCCAGCGAAACTCTGTTTCACGGAACACTGACCCGCACGGCTGTCTATCCCCGAGAGGTGGCACGACGGGCGCTGGCGCACAATGCCGCCGCGGTGATATTTGCGCACAACCATCCGGACGGAAAAGCCAGCCCGAGCCCGCACGACAAGAAGCTCACCAGCGAATTAAAAAAAATACTAGACGGATTGGAAGTCAAAGTACTGGACCATCTGATCGTCGCCGGCAACCAATTCTGGTCTTTTCATGAGAATGGCCTGTGCTGAAGAGGCGGCCTCGAGGCCCCACAGCCGAGACACAAGCGAGCCAAAGGCGTCAACCCCCCCTGCCTGCGGGAAAAATTGTTAACTATATTTTATAAAAAAAGACACAATTTTTTTCTGCAAGTCGTTGAATATCATGATTTTTTCTGTATAATCGCGGCTTTCAGTAATTCTGGAACTACAAGGAGCCTGCCGTGGCACGTGAATGCCAAGTAACCGGGAAAAAGCCGATGGTCGGCAACAATGTTTCCCATGCAAACAATAAGACCAAGCGTCGCTTCCTGCCCAACCTGCAGAACCGCCGCTACTGGGTCGAGTCCGAGAACCGCTGGGTTCGCCTGCGCATTTCGACCGCAGGTCAGCGCCTGATCGACAAGCTGGGCATTGATGCCGTGCTGGCAGACATGCGCGCTCGTGGTCAGAAAGTCTGATCGACCCGATAACGCCACTTAGAGAGGAAAACTGATAATGGCTACTTCCAAAGGCCGGGACAAGATCAAGCTGGAGTCAACCGCAGGCACCGGCCACTTCTACACGACGTCCAAGAACAAGCGCACCATGCCTGAAAAGATGGAGATCATGAAGTTCGATCCCAAGGCACGCAAGCACGTGATCTACAAGGAAACGAAGATCAAGTAACCCTGATGCCGGAGCATCCCTCCGATCAGCAAAAAGCCCGCTTCGCAGCGGGCTTTTTCATTGAGACTATCGCAAGACGCGACACAGGGATGCTCGCCGGGTCGTTACTGGACTATCAGGCGTAGCTCCTGAGACGCTGCGAAAACTGCTGCAGCGAACTGATACCCGAGCCCTCGGCCCGCGCACACCAATCACGCAGCTGCATGAGCAACTGATCGCTGCTCTGGTGCGAACGCTCCCACAAAGCGGCCAGTTCGACGCGCATTTCGTGCATGGTTTTCAGCGCCGCACTGTGCTTGAAAATCTCCGAGAGCTGCTGAACCTGAGAGCTCTGCAGACTCGCGGGTTCCCGCTGCAAGAGCTGTTTTGAAGACTTCAGCATACTTGCCTCGAGAGATGACTGCGCCCGGATATGGGCAATCTCTTCAGCCCAAGCCTGACGCAGCGAGCGGGCGTACTTTGCCATCACGTCATAGCGATTGGCGACCACTGAATGAAGGGTGTCCAGATCAGCCACCAGCTTCTCGCGATCAAATCGGGGGGCGGGGGCGACTTTCTTTACCTTGGCAAGTCCAAAGAACGACAGGAGGCTGATGTACATCCAGCCAATGTCGAACTCGTACCACTTGGCCGACAACTTGGCGGAGGTGCCATACGTATGGTGGTTGTTGTGAAGCTCCTCACCACCAATAATGATCCCCCACGGGAGGATATTCGTTGAGGCATCCTTGCAGTCAAAATTGCGGTAGCCCCAATAGTGGCCAATACCATTAATGACACCGGCCGCAGTGACCGGGATCCACATCATCTGTACTGCCCACACGGTCAGACCGAGAACGCCAAACAGCAGCACATTCACGATCAACATCAGGGACACCCCCAGCGCGGAGTGCTTGGTGTAGACATTGCGTTCAATCCAATCGTCAGGCGTGCCATGGCCGTATTTTTCAATCGTTTCACGGTTGCGCGCTTCCACCCGGTAGAGCTCTGCACCCTCGAACACGACCTTCTCTATACCGCGGGTCACGGGGCTGTGCGGATCTTCCTCGGTCTCGCACTTGGCGTGGTGCTTGCGGTGAATCGCCGCCCATTCCTTGGTCACCATACCCGTTGTCATCCACAACCAGAAACGGAAAAAATGACTGGGTATCGCATGCAGGTCCAGCGCACGATGCGCTTGGCAGCGATGCAGGAAAATCGTCACTGCAGCAATCGTGATGTGGGTGACGACCAAGGTGTAGCCGAGGATCTGCCAGCCCGAGGCATGGGTGACGCCATTCAGCAGAAAATCCAGCACGGGATCGAGGCCAGAAGTCAGACTCATTTTTTCTCCAGAGGATGGAACAAAGCTGCTTCGGATATTTCTTTTCAGAAATAGTACACGCTAGCAGACTTGCGGATTGTACGTGTTTTTGCCCGGAATCGGGCTTCTTCGACAGCAACTTTGTCGGATAAATCACTCAAAGAATGCTTATAAATCAAATACTTGCCAGTTTATGTCGGAACTGATGATTCTTTTTCACTGGCTTGGGGAATCGTGACCTGATGGCTGCGTATCAAGCCCAACAGCAGATGGTTAACCCCCGAGACCAGCTCTGCCCTACCCTTCTCAGGGTCGGCAACCCAGAATTCGACCTCAAGCTCGATGCCTTCCTGGGCCAGGCGCTTGATCAACACGCCCGGCGAAGGTTCTGCCAGTACTCTCGGGAGCTTGCGCAGAGCAGGCACCAGATTTATTGCGAATTGGTCAATATCGGTCTGATAGGCCACCATGAGTTGACAGGTCAGGCGCACCTGAGGGTCTGACACGGAAAAATTTTGCACCGGCGAAGACACCATCATTTCATTGGGAATAACTGCTTCGGATCCATCGCCGGCACGTAAGACCGTGCAGCGTGCATTGATCTGCACCACCTCGCCTCGGTATTTGTCCACACTGACCATGTCCCCCAGTGCGAGACTGCGCTCAAGGAGGATCACCACCCCAGACACATAACTGCTGACCAACTTTTGCAAACCCAGGCCAAGTCCCACGCCCAGCGCGCCACCAAATACCGACAGCACGGTCAAGTCGATGCCTACGAGCGACAGACTGATCAGCACGGCCATCAGCAGGAAGAGCGCACGGCCCGCTCGTGCCAAAACCACACGTATCGAGGAATGGACGGCATCAAATGCCATTAGCCGCTGCTCGAGGGCCGCTGACGCCCACAGTGCGATCACGACCGTTACCGCAACCGAGATCAGTGCCTGCAGGACCACCAGCAAAGATTCGTGGTGGCGTCCAATGGGCAGCGTGGTCTCTTCAAGAATCAGTAACAATTCTGGCCACAGACCCGTCGCATAGAGCGCGAGACCAAGCCAGACGATGACCGCAATGATTTGCTCTACAGATTGCAGTACCCGTCCGATCCGCCCCTCCCTCACGAACGCTTTTCGCAGCATGAAAAAGAGCGCGCGGATCAACAAGAAGGCCAACAGCAGAGGTAGAGCAAGACGCAAGGCACCCACGTTATGCCACCGGGCCAGCCCCGAAACAGAGAGCGCAACAAGCACCACTGCCAGCAGAGGGGCGAGCACGCGATGAAAGCTGTCAACTGGCACACGACTTCCCGAGAGTGAGGCCGGATGACCAAAGCGGTCAACCAGCCAGCGCGACAAGCGCCAGCCAGCGACGAGGCAGACGACCAGCACCAGCGCCTGCAGCGGCAGTGACGCGCTCTGCAACTCGGTGATCAGCCCGGCAAAAAGAGAGGTCGCAGAATCAGTGTTCACGATCGTCCAGAGAGGAAGGTTGAAGCCGTATCGCCTGTTGCCGATGGCGACGCCAGTTCCTTGCAAAACGCGCGGCGAGGGAAGGATGATCCCTGATGACGATCAGGTTCTCCGCATTAAAGCGCTGAGCGCTCCACGTGAAGTTGAAGCTGCCACTGATCACCACCGGCTTTGCAATTGAGGTACCACCCGGATCATCAACGTCAATCACTACAATCTTGTTGTGCGCATTCCGGTAGCGCGTCTCCAGCCAGACGGGTATTCCGTGTTGCTGCAACAGGTCAAGCAGAGAGCCGGGCGTCTCCACGTGCTGACGTCCGTCTGCCAGCACCTGCACATTAATGCCACGCGCCTTCGCGTCGATGAGGCTAGAGGCAAAAGTGCGACTGGTCAATAAAAACGCCTGAACCAGTATCTCGCGGCGGGCGCCGGCGACTGCCTCGATCAGCAAGCGCTCCACATCATCCCAAGGAGCAAAAGCGACCTGAATACTACCTTCGCCAGGCAAAACGGCCGCAGCGTCGTCACGCTGTGCGGCCAGCACAGGCAGCGCAAACAACAACACCGCAAGCCAGGCCAAGTCCCCCCTTACCCAACGCATGACCTAGCGTTGTCTTTCCAGCACCGCTGCGAAAAACCCGTCAGTCTGCTGACGATGGGGCAGCAGCTGCAGAAAATTCTGCGTGGACAATTCCAGTTTTTGTTCTGCCAGAATCTCGGGCATAGGGCGCAGATGGAATGCGGGATGTGTCGATAAAAAATCACGCACTACCACCTGATTCTCTTCCTCGAGCAGGCTACACGTCGCATACACAAGCCGCCCTCCTGGCTTGATCAGGCGCGCGGCGCTGGCCAGTATCGATCGCTGCTTCGCTTGGAGCTCTTCAATGTCTTGCTCGTGCTGTCGCCATTTCATGTCCGGGTTACGGCGTAGCGTGCCCAACCCGCTGCAGGGCGCATCGACCAGCACACGATCCAACTTGCCCGCAAGCCGTTTTACCTTGGCATCGTTTTCGTGGGCGATCAGCACCGGGTGCACGTTCGCCAGTCCGCTGCGCGCAAGGCGTGGTTTCAATTTCGCCAAACGCTTTTCGGAAACGTCGAACGCATAAAGCCGCCCTGTATTCCGCATCCAGGCACCGAGCGCTAGGGTTTTACCGCCAGCGCCCGCGCAGAAGTCGGCAACCATCTCTCCGCGCTTTGCCCCCACAATCTGCGCGAGCAGTTGGCTTCCTTCATCCTGAACTTCCACCTGACCCTCTTTAAAAATCGGCATGTGCTGCAAGGCAGGTTTCTTGTGCATGCGCAGACCCAAGGGAGAATACGGCGTTGGGGCACACACGATGCCAGCATGGGCGAGCGCTGCTTCGGCGGCCTCACGATCGGTTTTCAGCGTATTGACCCTGAGATCCAGAGGTGCTGGCTGATTTAGCGCTTCGGTCAGCTGCATAGCCTCCTCTTCGCCAAATTGCGCAATCAGACGGCTCATGATCCAGTCGGGCGTGCTCGCGCGCAGCAAAGCAGGTAGGCTATTTTTGTCAATCGCCATGACGCGCTCCAGCCACGCACGCTCGGCCTCGTTCACACCCGACAGCGAATCGATGCCGCCAGCCTCGGCCAAGCCGAGCAGCGCCAGCCTGCGCATCTGAGGACCACTACCAGATTCGCACAGATGGTTGTACAAATGACGCCGTCGAAGCAGCGCATAGACGGACTCCGCGATCATTCCGCGCTCGCGCCCGCCCAGCCGCGGATGATCGCGAAAATAGCGCGAGAGGATGACATCGGCAGGCCCGGTGAACCGAAGCAGCTCGCGCAGTGCTTCTTCAGTACTGGCAATGATCGCAGGTGGCAATCTCATGGTCTGCTTTCAAAACAAGCGTCGAACGCGAGTAAAAGCACCCGGTAATAACCGACGTCAGGCAAGTTCGGCACGGACCACACGGCTGCCGGTGAGTACTAACCTGCCCTCCAGCAGATCGCGCACGGCACGCGGATACATCTGGTGTTCCTGCTCCAGCACGCGCGCGGCAAGAGTCTCCTCATCATCATCATCGTGCACAGGCACCACGGCCTGCGCAATGATGGGGCCATGATCCAATTCGGCGGTCACGAAGTGTACCGTAGCACCATGAAATTTGACGCCGGCATCAATGGCGCGCCGATGGGTGTCCAAGCCCGTAAAACTGGGGAGCAAAGACGGATGGATGTTGATCAGCCGGCCAGCGAAATGATGAACGAAACCTTCCGTGAGAATCCGCATGAAGCCGGCGAGCACAACCAGATCCGGCTGATGTGCATCGATGGCATCAGCCAATGCAGCATCGAACTGCTCCCGATGCTGATAATCGCGGTGATCAACCACCACGGTTGGAATACCCGCCGCGCGTGCGCGAGTTAATCCACCCGCATTTGGCTTGTTGCTAATGACAGCAGCGATCTTTGAAGTCCAGCACTCTGTCGCGGCAGCGTGCATGATAGCCTCCATGTTGCTGCCACGTCCGGAGATCAGGATAACGATACGTTTCATCAAACGGATTTTAACAGTGCCGCTACGCGCCCAAGTACGATGCGCGCCTTTGAGAGCATCCTGTTGTGGAGATGGTTTTACTGAAACGAGAAAAAGACGCGGAAAGGCACTTTCTTTTCGCTCCAGAAGTCCGCAGCATCGCGGAAGACATCAAGGAGATTTTCTCGAGCTTCCTTGTCGAATTTCTGGGCGCTCGGCAATTGCTCCAACACGACAAGAAATCCGGGCTGATCGCCTGCCTCATGAAATACCTTGGTGAGGCATTCCGTCAGCGCATCGTAGTTCTTGGCGAATTGTTTGGGAAGGTAAAACGATTCCGCTATCGTACCCAGCACTTGCTGGCGTGTCAGCGCATGAGCGCAGTGTGCGTAGAGGAAGTGCTGGCCAAGACGCGCGGCTTCCTCCTGCAGTTCAGTAACACGAAATGCTCGGATGGACTGTACGACATTGGCAGGTACGGCACGAAGCAGGCTGCTGGCCGGAGCAACTTCCTGGCTCTCTTCCTCGCGCTGTAGCAGCGGCGCGCTGAGCATGTAAATATTCACAGTAATGTTGATACATCAAATGACGGACGCAGTATCAGGGTATTTTCGAATTTGCAACGACTGCGCCCGTGCTCGGGTTCTGGTTCAGCACAATCAAACCGCACTCGCGACTTGATCATCGTCAAGACACGATGATACCCGCCCTTTGGTTCCGGAAAAACCCCCAGTCGGATAATGGGATACATAAAACGATAGCAAATTTTCAATAAAAATACAGAAAACCCTGTAATTCTCTGCAAATCAGGCAGTCGTTTTTAATGAAGACGCTTAGTCAGCCACAGCTGAAATTTGTTCAATAGCGCGCGTCAGAGGCCGCCTGTCAACGGAATTTATTTTTTGAAAACTATTGTCGAAGCGTCGCCTACTTCAAAAAATTGCAAGACTTCGTCTCGCTTCGACAAAGTGTCGATCTGCCCAAGTTCAATCAGCGACCGGGTATACGCCGACTCGAACAGTAAATAAGACGCCAGTGCTGATCCTCTTCGCTCCGTTGCGCCAATCGCCGACAACAGGGTGCGGATGGGCAAGGGCAAACTGCCGACATGCCGACTCGCAATGAGATCGAGTGGCTTTGATGGCGTAATTACCAGCATCTCGACCGGACGCAGTGTTGTCCTCGCGCGCTGCTCGGGTGCCAGTAGCGACAAGGTCGCATTGATACGATTGAGCCGCTCGATATCCGAGGACAAACCATCGAGAAAAATACTCGACATCGCATGGCCGGCAATCTGCGCAAGACTGGGGTAGCCGGAAAACTGAGCGAAGTCACGCTCAGGCCCGCCGATATTCCCCGCGCCGATCACGAGAATTTTACTGGCTCCGAGATGAATCGCCGGCGAGATAGGAGCGACATCGCGCATCGAGCCATCACCGAAATACTCGCACCGCTCATTGCAATACAAAGGTACTGCGGGGAAGATCAGGGGTATCGCGGCCGAAGCAAGCAAATGATCCACGCCAATCTGCTGCTGCGCCGACATGCGCAAGGCGCGACGCCAGGGCACAATCGGTTCTCTGGACTGATAAAAGATCACATGCCGACCCGCTGTGTAGGACGAGGCAGACACCGCCAGCGCATCCAGCACGCCCCGTGAAATGACACTGTCCAGTCGGGACAGGTCCAGCATCCGGTGCAGCAAATCGATAAGCGGTGAATTATCGAGCAGGGAGTTGGGTGGCTGCGCATGCCACTTGCGCAGCAGCCAGCCGAACGACAGCAGCGACAACCACCGCGCCCCGGAGCGAATCACTCCTATGGAATCGGCTCGATACACCTGCTCGACCTCCAGCTCGCGCCAGACACGCAGCAGTACCGAGATACTCTCTTCGAAATGATCGCCACGGCTGGCTAGCGCGGCCGCGTTCAGCGCGCCGGCAGAGGTGCCACAAATAATCTGGAAGGGAAGTTTTTCAGCTGGCCAGCCGGTCTCGCTCAGGAGGGAGAAAATCGCCTGCAACACGCCGATCTGGTAGGCAGCGCGCGCGCCGCCACCAGCGAGAAACAGGGCGATCTTTCGCGACTGGGACATCGTCGCAGGGTAAACCGGGAAGGGACGGCAGGAACAGTTCGGCCAGCTACTATGGCGTACGCACTACACCCCCGCCGTCACGCCACTCAACAGTCAGATCCACTCCGGGGCGACCCCGATCCCACAAACACGCTGGCGCAGAACTTGCGCAGTAAATGAACGCAATCCAATGAGCGACGTCGCCGTCGCCCTGCCGAAGGCTTATTTCGGCTGCATACGGATAGCGCCATCCAACCGGATGGTTTCGCCATTCATCATGGTGTTTTCAATGATGGTCTTGGCAAGGTGAGCGTACTCTGCTGGTTTACCAAGGCGCGGCGGGAACGGCACCATGCGGCCCAGTGCCTCCTGGACCTCCTGCGGCATGCCCAACAACATGGGGGTTTCGAAGATGCCGGGCGCAATCGTCATCACGCGGATGCCGCTGCGCGATAGATCCCGTGCCATCGGCAAGGTCAAGCCGACCACACCGGCTTTCGACGCACCGTAAGCCGCCTGACCGATCTGGCCATCGTAGGCGGCCACCGAAGCGGTGTTAATGATCACACCGCGCTCTCCCGCAGCGTTCGGCTCCTGATTGGACATGGCCGCTGCCGCAAGCCGGCACATATTGAACGTACCCACCAGGTTGATATTAATGACACGCTGAAACACGTCCAGCGGGTGTGCACCGTCCTTGCCCACCGTTTTCACCGCCGGGGCCACCCCCGCACAATTGATCAGACCAACCAGTTTTCCCATCGATTCAGCAGCGGCAACCACTGCCAGACCATCAGCCTCGGAAGTCACATCGCACTTGACAAACTTGCCCTGTAAATCCGCTGCGAGCTTCTCACCTGCCTCCACCTGCACATCTGCCAGCACGACCTTGCCGCCGTTCTCGACGATCATGTGTGCCGTGGCCGCACCCAGCCCGGAGGATCCGCCGGTGATGATGAAGACATTGTTCTTAAATTCCATGATTACTCCAGAGTCGAAGGTAAAAAACCAAGCTTTGACAACATGCACATTGCGAAGCGGGGCGGTCGCTGGCTAGGCGGGGACGTCACCGTCAGTCCCGACGTGCGTCAAGACCCTCATCGCTGTCAGGGACACTGTGTTAGCGCTTCGGATGCGATAGCTTCGTTATCGCCGCTTCACGGGCAGCGCAACGCAAAGGCGTAATGATAACCCCGCCAAAGAAAAAGGCAGCCGAGGCTGCCTTTTTCAGTTCGCAAAGCAAGGCTTCACAGTTTTGTTCGGGCTACCTGATCATGCCAGAGGCGGCCAACAACGGAACGATCAGCAAGGCCACAATGTTGATGATCTTGATCAGCGGATTGACGGCGGGGCCGGCGGTGTCCTTGTAGGGATCACCCACCGTGTCGCCCGTCACTGCAGCCTTGTGGGCCTCACTGCCCTTGCCACCATGATGACCATCCTCGATATATTTCTTCGCGTTGTCCCAAGCACCACCGCCGGTACACATCGAGATCGCCACGAAGAGCCCTGTAACGATCGTGCCCATCAGCAGACCACCCAGCGCCTTCGGACCGAGCACGAGTCCCACGACGATTGGCACCACGACTGGCAGCAGCGAGGGAATCATCATTTCCTTGATGGCGGAAGCGGTCAGCATGTCAACAGCCTTGCCATATTCAGGCTTTGCGGTTCCCTGCATGATGCCCGTGATTTCGCGAAACTGACGACGCACCTCTTCCACCACCGATCCGGCGGCACGCCCTACTGCTTCCATCGCCATCGCACCAAACAGGTAGGGAATCAGCCCACCGATGAACAGACCAATGATGACCATCGGATCGGACAGATCGAAATTGACTTCGATACCCCGAGCGTGCAAAGCATGGGTATAGTCTGCGAACAATACGAGTGCGGCAAGCCCTGCTGAACCGATGGCATAGCCCTTGGTCACGGCCTTGGTCGTGTTACCCACGGCGTCCAGCGGATCAGTGATATCACGCACACTGTCGGGGAGTTCAGCCATCTCGGCAATGCCGCCTGCATTGTCGGTGATCGGGCCGTAGGCATCGAGCGCGACGATGATGCCCGCCATCGACAGCATGGCAGTCGCAGCAACGGCAATGCCGTACAGGCCGGCCAGCGAATATGACACGACGATACCAGCACAAACAAACAAGACTGGCCAGGCTGTCGATTTCATGGAGATGCCGATGCCAGCGATAATGTTGGTCGCATGCCCGGTTGTCGATGCCTGCGCACTGTGCTTCACAGGATAGAAATCCGTGCCCGTGTAGTACTCCGTAATCCAGACCATTGCTGCCGTCAGCACGAGTCCGACCACGCACGAACCGAACATCGCCATCGCAGTTGCAGTACGCTCGCCTGCGAGAGTCACTGGTTCAGGGAAAAGCAGGGTGGTCACAAAGTAGAAAGCGATCAGCGATAACACGCCGGAGACGATGAGACCTCGATACAGGGCTGGCATCACATTCTTCATGTCAGGACGCGCCTTGACGAACATCACCCCAATGATCGATGCAATGATTGATACCCCGCCGAGAATCAGCGGGTAAATCACGGCAGCGCCCGGTGCGGACACCACCATTAGTGCACCCAGCGCCATCGTGGCGATCAGCGTCACCGCGTAGGTTTCGAAGAGGTCTGCTGCCATGCCCGCGCAGTCGCCGACGTTGTCACCTACGTTATCGGCGATCACTGCCGGATTGCGTGGATCGTCTTCCGGGATGCCGGCCTCGACCTTGCCCACCAGATCAGCGCCCACGTCCGCACCCTTGGTGAAAATGCCACCTCCCAGACGAGCAAAGATGGAGATCAGCGAAGATCCAAACGCCAGACCCAAGAGGGGCTTGAGCGTTGCCGAATCCGGGTGCTCGACGCCACCGATGAAGTAATAGAAGAGCGATACTCCGAGCAGGCCAAGACCGACCACCAGCATCCCGGTGATCGCGCCGCCACGGAAGGCGACATCGAGCGCTGGTCCGATGCCCTGTGTGGCTGCCTGAGCGGTACGCACGTTTGCCCTGACCGACACATTCATGCCGATGAAGCCACATGCGCCGGACAACACCGCGCCCACCACAAACCCGATCGCAGTGAGACCATCGAGGAAGACCCCGATCAGGACTGCGAGCACGACACCCACTATCGCAATCGTCCGGTACTGACGCGCGAGGTAGGCCGCTGCACCCGCCTGAATTGCTGCGGCAATTTCCTGCATGCGTGCATTGCCTGGATCTTGTCCGAGAATCCAGCTTCGGGAGACTAATCCGTAGATGACGGCGATCAAACCGCACACCACGGCAAACCACAAGCCTTGTGTTGCCATTTCTCTCCTCCAAAAATTACCACCGTTGTTAACTTCCTCTACAGCCCGCCCTCTGTGGGGCGGTGCCGTCATTTGCTGCAAACTTGGCAAAGCGAACGCGACGGGCCGCAGGTATCAGATACTGATGCCTGGTTGGCCCGTCGCTGTCTGCTTCAGAAACCGACTACCACAACATCCGGCAAAACTTGTTTCAAGCATGAAAAAAGCGGACCCGCGGTCCGCTTTTTTCATGATCTGTGATCATTTCTCCAATGCTGCAAACGCGCGGTCGCGGATTTCCTCGACAGGACCGACACCCGCAATCTTGCGGTACTTCGGCGCACCGTGATCGTCCGATTGTGCCCAGTCGTTGTAATAGCCCACCAGAACCTTGGTCTGCTCATGATAAACCGACAAGCGCTTGCGCACGGTGTCTTCACGATCATCGTCGCGCTGTATCAGCGCTTCGCCGGTCTGATCGTCCTGACCGGCGACCTTCGGCGGATTATAGGTGACGTGATAGGTGCGCCCCGACGCCGGGTGGACACGACGGCCGCTCATTCGCTCAATGATCGCCTCGTCCGGCACGTCAATTTCCAGCACGTAGTCAATCGCGACGCCGGCATCCTTCATCGCATCAGCCTGAGGGATGGTGCGGGGAAAACCATCGAACAGGTAGCCGTTCGCGCAATCCGGTTGCTGCAGTCTGTCTTTCACCAGACCGATAATAATCTCGTCGGACACGAGACCACCGGCATCCATCACTTTTTTTGCGGCCACGCCGAGAGGCGTGCCTTCTTTCACTGCGGCGCGCAGCATATCACCCGTCGAAATTTGCGGAATGTTGAATCGTTCTTTGATGTACGCCGCCTGCGTGCCTTTGCCCGCACCCGGCGCGCCCAATAAAATCAACCGCATTACTTGTCCCTTACGCGTTCTTGACTACTGAAAATGGCGCATTCACGCGCAAAAACCGTAGTGTCTCCTGAAAAGCTTGCCCGAAACTTACCACAGATTGTTGCTGCCACGACGATAAGGGATCGGGAAAGCTTGTTCAAAGAGCAAAATGAGCGCGTACCCGTGCAAGATCTTCGGGCGTATCGACACCGGCGTGGGGGGCGTGGTCGGTGCGGTGCACTGCAATACGAAAACCGTTCCACAACACGCGTAACTGCTCGAGTGCCTCGATATTTTCAATCGGCGAGACCGGCAGCAAAGGATACTGACGCAAAAAATCACGTCGGTAGGCATAGATGCCGATATGCCGCAATGGATGGAAATCCTTGGGCAGTAATTTGAGGTCATTTGCTTGGCTGCCTGCGGCAAAGGCATCGCGATGCCATGGCACGGGCGCACGCGAAAACAGCAAGGCACGACCCGAGGCATCGAGCACCACCTTGACCACGTTCGGATTAAATAGCTCTGCCTGCGTGTCAATAGGATGTGCCGCGGTCGCCATTGGCACCTCCGGTGCAATCAAGGCCGCACAGGCGTCGATTAACACAGGATCAATCAATGGCTCGTCGCCCTGCACATTGACAATCACGTCATCGTCGGGCAGTCCGAGTACCTCTGCCACTTCAGCAATTCGATCCGTGCCCGATGGATGGTCTGCACGAGTCATCCGCACATCAATCTGATGCTGCTGGCAGGCGGACTGAATGTCGGGATGGTCAGTGGCCACGACGATGCGCCGCGCACCCGACAATGCAGCTCTTTCTGCCACACGCACGATCATGGGCTTGCCTCCGAGATCGGCGAGTGGTTTATTCGGCAGGCGGGTCGAGGCAAGCCGGGCAGGAATGATGACGGTAAAGCTCATGCGCAGAGAAGACTCGCTGACAGAGAAAACCTTAGAGTCACAGCGCCGGTTTCACGTCATCACGGGAGGTCACCGCTACATCGCGCGCTTCCTCTGCCCACAAAATGGGAATACCGTCGCGTATCGGGTAGGCCAGATGATCGGGATTGCAGATCAGCTCATGCGCCTGCTTGTCATACTTCAGCGGCCCTTTGCATAGCGGGCAGACAAGAATGTCAAGCAGTCGGGTATCCACGCAATTTCTCCACCAGATGTGTCAACAGCGGGCCGTCGATGGCCGCCTGCACCGGAACGACCCACACGCGCGGGTCGGCGGCAATCGCCTCGCAGTGGCGGCATTTTACTGCATCCTTCTCCGTGATCAGGATGAAGTCCGCGTCCAGATGTTCGAAGGGATTGACAGAAAAATCGAAATGATCCGGCAGCGGCAGCGCATGAAACAAATTCACACCCAGGCGTTCTAGCATTTTGAAAAATCTCGTCGGGTTACCAATACCGGCTGCTGCGGCAATGCGCGCATGGACCGGCAGCTTTGTCAGAGATATCTCCGTTTTCGCATCACGCAGCTGCCAGGCCTGCGAACTCTGCAGCTGCATGACAAAGGTATTTTCTGCTACCGATGGCACACCGTTGATGACCCGGAAATCAAAGCGGCGCGATGGCGCCTCCCGCAGTGGTCCGGCAGGAAGTAGCCACCCGTTGCCATGGCCTCGCTCATCGCACAGCAAGATCTCGACATCTCGGGCCAGTGCATAATGCTGAAGGCCATCATCTGCAATCAGCACATTGACTTCTGGATGCGCAGTCAGCAGTGCCTCTGCGGCTGCAACACGCCGACGACCGACAACTACGGGCACCCCGGTATGCTGGCGGATCAGCAGTGGCTCGTCCCCCGCCAATGCGACTGGGGTATCGTCAAGCACGCTGTGCACCTCTGACGCACGATTCCCGTGGCCGCGCGAAATGACGCCGGGTTCAAAGCCCGCCTCGCGAAGCTGCGATGCCAACCAGATCACCAGCGGCGTCTTGCCTGTGCCACCGACATAGATGTTGCCCACCACGATTACCGGTACCGGTAAACGGTGCGAGCCAAACACGCCGATGTGGTAGAGCATGCGACGCACGCCAGTGATCAGCCCGAACATCAGCGACAGCGGCAGCAGCAGCCAGGCCAGCCAGCCTCGTCGCTGCCATTCACGCGAGAAGACCGTTTCCAGTGAGGCTAGTGATGCCACGGTCCGCGCTAGGGAGAGGCCGGAACGTTGACCGCGAACACCAGACGCACCAGACCGGCATTACGTGCGGCCTCCATCAGCTGCACCACGGACTGGTGGCTCGCCATCGCGTCCGCATGAATTTCGACTGTGATGTCAGTCGTGTTTTGCGCAGTGTCTTGCGCCGCCTCACGCAGTGCCTTCACCAGCATCGCCGGATCGCTGGCGGCAATGCGCTGCTGCTGCACGGCATAGCGTCCCTGTGAATCGATGGCGACCGTCAGTGGTTTGGGTGAATTTGAGGGATCGCCATTCGCCGAGGGCAACGTAAGTTGCAGGCTGGTCGTCTTGCTGAAAGTGGTGCTAACCATCAAAAAGATCAGAATCACCAACAATACGTCGATGAAAGCGATCAGATTGATCTCGGGTGCCGAGCGGCGCTGGCCTTTACGAAAATTCATCAGCCCGCCCGCTCGCCAGTCAGGGTATCCACAAAGCGTACAGCCTGCTGCTCCATGTCGATGATGAAGCCATCCACCAAGGCATGAAAATGCCGATGGAAAATGAGGGCGGGCATGGCGACGGCAAGACCGAATCCGGTGTTGTAGAGCGCAACCGAGATACCGTGCGCCACCTGCAGAGGATCGGCACCAACGCCCCCCGTGGCGCCAAATAACTCGATCATCCCGACCACCGTGCCAAAGAGGCCCATTAACGGTGCCAGCGTGGCCACCGTACCCAAGGTCGTCAGGTAACGCTCGAGTTGATAAGCCGCCGCTCGACCCGCCTCTTCGATTGCTTCTTTCATGGCCTCGCGGGATGCGCCAATATTGCGAACCCCAGCCGCCAGCACCCGACCTAATGGCGAGTTTTGTTCGAGCTGACTGATGATCTCCTCGTCCACGCGGCCGCTGCGGGCGACCGCGATCACGTCGGTCACCAATGACGCCGGGAGGATGCGCGAGGCTCGCAAATACATCAGCCGCTCGATGATGATGGTAACGGCCACGAACGATGCGGCCAGCAGAAACCAGATCGGCCATCCTGCCGCTTGAATAATCGCCAGCAAACGCTTTCTCCTGCAGAGGGGAAATGATGGACGCAGACTGTAACTGCATAAACACCCTCGGGCAAGCTACGTGTTGGCCGGCGGAGTTTGCATGCGCTCACTTGCTAGAAAATTGAGCGAGAATAAGGGACGTCCTGACTGAATTTTGTTCACAGGCGGTGGGGATAAGCATGTGTGCAAGCCCTCTGGAAAACTCGCAAGCGACTGATTTTTTGGGAAATTTACGCGCTGCCTGCAGCGCTCGCACCGCCCAAGCGGTGGTCGCCCTGGGCGAGGGTCCTGCTGGCAGGCGACAATACGCACACGGCCACCCACACGACGCTTAATGCCATGCCTGAAGACAACCCACCTGCCCGAACTGACGGTCACCACATACTGACCGTCAGTCAGCTCAACCAGGCGGTCAGCCGGCTGCTGGAAAAAAACTTCCCGTTGGCCTGGGTCAGCGGCGAGCTATCCAACTTTACCCGCGCGGCGTCCGGTCACTGGTACTTCACGCTCAAAGATGCGAACGCTCAGGTGCGCGCTGTGATGTTCCGCGGACGCGCTCAGTATGTGGACTTCCCCCCTCGCGAGGGCGACAAGGTCGAGGTGAGAGCGACGGTGGGGCTCTATGCGGCGCGGGGCGATTTTCAGTTGAATGTCGAAGCCATGCGCAAATCCGGCGTTGGTAATCTTTACGAAGCCTTCTTGCAGCTCAAGGCAAAGCTGGCGGCCGAGGGTTTGTTTGACGAATCGCGCAAGCGGGCTCTGCCCGCCTTTGCTCGTCGCATCGGCATTGTTACCAGCCCACAGGCGGCTGCCTTGCGCGATGTGCTGATCGCATTTCGGCGCCGCGCGCCTCATGTGTCCCTGGTACTGTATCCGACTGCCGTTCAAGGCGATGGCTCTGCAGAAAAAATCGCCGAAGCCATCAACACAGCGTCACAGCGAGCGGAGTGCGACTTGCTGATTGTCTGTCGCGGCGGCGGCAGTCTGGAAGACTTGTGGTCCTTCAATAACGAGCAAGTCGCGCGCGCCATTGCCGCCTGCAGGCTCCCCGTGATTTGCGGTGTGGGCCATGAAACAGATTTCACCATCGCCGACTTCGTTGCCGACCTTCGCGCACCGACCCCGACCGCTGCCGCAGAGCTGGCCTCAGAACCCACCGAGGCCTGGCTGGCTGAGCTCGAGGCATTCGCTCAGGGTCTCACTGATGTACTACGTCGGCATCTGGATGATCACGCACAGACACTAGACTGGCTGGCACATCGGCTGCAGAGTCCTTCCACGGCGATCAATCATCAAAAACTCAGACTCAGCACCCTGGCGACCCGACTAAGTCATGCAAGCTCGATCCCCATGACCGCTGCCCGATTTCATCTTGGACAAATCAGCCAACGGCTGCGTCACGCCATGCCCACCACGCGCCTCTCGCGTGCGCGCGTTGCCGCCGATGCGGCTCGCTTGCACAGCGCCTTCACCATGCGCCGGGTAGCGCATCAGCATGCGCTGAATTCGCTCAGTGAGCGGCTGGAACTGCTGGCACCGCAACGCACCCTGGAGCGCGGCTATGCGATTCTCGCCGATGGCGCAGGCAAGATCTTGCGCAAGCCGTCCGACCTCCATCCCCCGCAACGACTCACGCTCACGCTCGCTGGCGGCACCACCGAGATTCACGTCGATCACACCGGCCCCAAGGATTGATGGCCCGCACCCAGCCGCTGCTGCGACCGATGGGAAATTGCTGGTTAGGCTATACTTCCGCGCTGGTTTATCTCAGGGGCAATCTCGCATGCAGCGCGATGCTGCGGCAAGTTCCGGCCCGAGTGAGAACAGGTGGAGTTCATTTCTGGGAGGTAGTTATGGCTGCAGTTTTGCAATCTTTGGGGCGTACCGTTATCGCCGGGATCATCATCCTGATTGTGCTGGTGATGATTTCCGCAGGCGTTTCCGGCGCCGGCCCGCAATTCGGTCACGCGTGGGGCGCATTCTTCATGCGCTGGTTGCATGTGGTCTCGGGTGTGATGTGGATCGGACTGCTTTGGTACTTCAACTTCGTGCAGATTCCGTCCATGCCGAAAATCCCTGACGAGCAAAAGCCGGCAATCGGCAAAGTGATCGCGCCGACTGCGCTGTTCTGGTTCCGCTACGCTGCGCTATCAACGGTGGTGACTGGGCTCCTGCTGGCCTGGATGAATGGCTACCTCGCCGCCGCACTCGGCCTGCGGCAGCCGGTGCATGCGATCGGGATCGGCATGTGGCTCGCGCTGGTCATGGCCTTCAATGTCTGGTTCATCATCTGGCCCAATCAGAAAAAAGCCCTCGGCATCGTGACGGTAGAGGCAGAGGAAAAAGCTGCAGCAGGACGCATGGCGATGCTGACCTCGCGCTTTAACACCATGCTATCCATTCCCATGCTGTACATGATGGTGGCGCAGCAAAACGCTGGTCTGTAACGCCTCACGCATCAAAAAAATCCGAAGCCCGCCGGCGTGCGGGCTTTTTTTATTCGTTCTGATCACCATGAAAATCAGAGCGCATTCACCGGAATCTTCAAGTACGCAACGCCATTCTCATCCTTGGGCGGCATCTCGCCCGCACGAATGTTGACCTGTACCGCCGGCAGAATCAGCACCGGCATCTCTAGAGTTGCATCGCGCCGGGTGCGCATCTCGATGAATTGCGCCTCGCTGATGCCGTCGTGTACGTGAATATTGTTTCGCCGTTGCTCTGCGACCGTGGTCTCAAAAGCCACCGGCCGCTCGTTGGGCGGATAGTCATGGCACATGAACAAACGTGTCGAATCAGGAAGGCTGAGTAGTTTTTTTACCGATGCATAGAGCACTTTCGCATCACCGCCCGGAAAATCGCAACGGGCGGTGCCGACATCTGGCATGAACATCGTGTCGCCCACAAACACCGCATCGCCAATATGAAATGCGACACAAGCCGGTGTATGACCGGGCACAAACAGGGTTGTGCCCGACAAGGCGCCGAAGCGAAACACGTCGCCATCCCTCAGCAGGCAGTCGAACTGCGAACCATTCGTTGCAAATCCGGGCTCAAGATTGAAAATCTCCTTAAAAACCTGCTGGACCGCCGTGATGTGATCGCCAATTGCCGTCTTGCCGCCAAGTTTATGCTTCAGGTAAGACGCTGCAGTTAAGTGATCCGCATGCGCATGTGTCTCGAGTATCCATTCGACCTTCAGGTGCTTTTGCTCGACAAATTCGATCACCTTGTCCGCCGAATCCGTGCGCGTTCGGCCAGATTTGGGGTCATAGTCGAGCACCGAGTCGATAATGGCGCAGGCTGAGCCCTCTTTTTCATAGACCACATAAGTGACCGTCCATGTCGCGGGGTCGAAGATTCCGTGAACTTGGGGTGTCAGTACATCGGTCATGTCTGGGCTCCGCTATTATATTTAAAGTAATTACATTATATTGACTTACAATTTATCTGTCAATATAATGTAATCGTTGCAATCGAGCCAGCGTCCCACCCCCGTAAAAACTGCACAGCAAGCTGCTCTGGAAGCACTGCTTACTTAAACGCCGCACGATTTCTCTTTTGGGAAATAGCTGCACGCTTTTGATGTGGCAGGCTCCCGCGCCGCGCAGTGGTGTTGGCTCGCCATAAAATGGGTTTTTTCAGCGTCTCCCCATCGGAGGAAACACCATGTCAGCGAACGTCACCCGCCACACCGACAAGTTCGGCACAGCGCCCCAGATCAGCCCGTCCGACCTGCCCGACATTGCCGCGATGGGCTTCAAAACCGTGATCAATAACCGGCCTGATCGCGAAGGTGGTCCAGAGCAGCCAAGCAGTGCAGCCCTTGCGGCAGCGGCAGCAGCAGCCGGCCTGAACTATGACTACCTGCCCGTCATCAGCGGACAGATCACCGAACCCCAGGCAAGAAAGTTCGCTGAACTGCTGGCAACGCGGCCGGGCCCAGTACTCGCGTTTTGCCGCAGCGGCGCTCGATCGCAAAATCTTTATCGGATAGCGAACGGTCAAGCGTTGCCTGCGGTCGTGTCGGGCAGCGCGGCAGCGGCCGCCTGCCACTGGAGCGATAGCCAGGACGTTCTGATCGTGGGCGGCGGCAGCGCCGGCATAGGGCTGGCCGCCAGCCTGAAGAAACGACAGCCCAACCTTCAAATTGCCATCATTGAGCCCGGCGAGAAGCATTACTACCAGCCCTCATGGACACTCGTTGGCGCCGGAGAGTTCGATGTGCGCGACAGTGTTCGCGACATGGCTGATGTGATCCCGGCTGGCGTGATCTGGATCCGAGCTGCCGCGACAGGGTTTGATCCCGACCACCGTCGTGTGATGCTTGATAACGGCAGTACCGTCGGCTATCAGAATTTGATCGTGGCGCCAGGACTGAAACTGAACTGGCAAGGCGTTCCCGGTCTGGAAGACACGCTGGGCAAGCATGGCGTGACCTCGAATTACCGTGTTGATCTTGCGCCCTACACGTGGGAACTGGTACGCACGATGAAATCGGGCAAGGCAATCTTCACGCAGCCGCCCATGCCGATCAAATGCGCGGGCGCACCGCAAAAAGCCATGTACCTCTCGTGCTCCGAATGGGAGCATCAAGGCGTACTGAAGAACATTGAGGTCGATTTTCACAATGCTGGCGCTGTGCTCTTCGGCGTCGCAGATTTCGTGCCGCCACTCATGGAATACGTGAAGCGCTATAACGCAAACCTGCACTTCAATTCAAAGCTGGTGGCCATCGATGGTCCTGCAAAACGCGCCTGGTTCGAAGAAAAAAATACCCATGGCGACGTCGTTCAGATCGAGAAGCGCTTTGATTTCATTCATGTCGTGCCACCGCAAACAGCGCCTGACTTCGTGAAGGAAAGCCCGCTCGCCAACGCCGAGGGTTGGGTCGACGTGAACCAGCTTACGCTGCAACACAACCGCTATCCGGACATTTTCAGTCTTGGCGATGCATCCTCGTCGCCGAACGCCAAGACAGCAGCCGCTGCCCGCAAGCAGATTGTCGTGGTAGCAGAGAATCTGCTCGCGCTGCGCAGCGGTCGTGCGCTACCCACAACCTACGACGGTTATGGCTCCTGTCCACTCACGGTCGAGAAAGGGAAGATCGTGCTGGCTGAATTCGGTTTCGGCGGAAAATTGCTGCCTACTTTCCCGCTCGATCCCACCGTGCCGCGCACATCGGCCTGGGTGCTCAAAAAAAACATCCTTCCGGCGGTGTACTGGCGGCTGATGTTGAAGGGGCACGAGTGGTTTGCCCGTCCCCAGGGAAGCTGAACCATGCCAATTCAGTCGCTGCTGCCGGCGTGGCTCAGGCATTACCGACGCGACTGGCTGAGTGGCGATCTTACTGCCGGCCTGATTGTTACCGTGATGCTCATACCGCAAAGCCTGGCGTATGCGATGCTGGCCGGCCTGCCGCCGGCGCTCGGGCTCTATGCGAGCCTGTTGCCCTTGTTTGCCTACGCGCTGCTGGGCAGCAGCATGACACTGGCAGTAGGCCCCGTCGCGGTGGTCTCGCTGATGACCGCCAGTTCGATTACGCCGATGGCGACTCAGGGTTCACCCGAATACGTGGCCATGGCAATACTGCTTGCGCTGCTCTCCGGCCTCATGCTGATGGTCGCTGGCGTGCTACGTCTGGGCTTCCTCGCCTGGTTCCTCAGTCATCCTGTGATCAGCGGCTTTATCTCCGGCTCGGCCGTGCTGATCGCCATCGGACAAGTCAAATACCTGCTCGGCATCACATTGTCATCGACGGGCGTGCTGTCGACCATTGGGGCATTGGTCAGGCATCTTCCGGAGACCAATGCCGTTACTGCTGCCATTGGCAGCATCACACTGCTCTTTTTGCTGTTGGCGCGCACCCGGCTCGCTGGATTGCTAAGGCACACAGGATGCTCCCCCAAGGCGGCAGACCTTGCGACCAAGCTCGCGCCTATGCTCGCCGTGATCGTCTCTACGATCGCAGTCGCGCTGCTGCATCTGGATGAGCGGGCGCGCGTCTCCATTGTCGGCCACGTACCGGCGGGTTTACCCACTCTGTCCCTACCCTTGCCCGACTGGGATGCACTGAGAGCCTTGTGGCTGCCCGCCCTCCTGATATCCCTGGTGGGTTTCGTCGAAAGCGTATCGGTTGCGCAATCGCTGGCCATCAAGCGCGGGCAACGTATCCTCCCCGACCGGGAACTGCTGGGCATTGGCGCATCGAATATTGCCAGCGCCTTGTCGGGCGGATTTCCCGTCACTGGCGGCTTTGCCCGCTCGGTCGTGAACTTCGCTGCAGGTGCGAACACCCCGGCTGCAAGCATGATC
Organism: Oxalobacteraceae bacterium; assembly: GCA_900299005.1. GTDB lineage: Bacteria > Pseudomonadota > Gammaproteobacteria > Burkholderiales > Burkholderiaceae_D > Pernthalerella. The sequence continues at coordinate 68,915 of OMID01000031.1, read as the reverse complement.
TCGGCGGTGTTGATGGGTATCGTGGTAATGGGTCTGACGTCGTGGTTCCATTATTTGCCACATGCTGTATTGTCGGCGACGATCATCGTCGCCGTGCTGGGGCTGGTCGACACGCAAACGCTCAGAGAGGCCTGGCAGTACGACAAGGCCGATGCGATTGCCCTGCTGCTGACCTTCTGCGGCGTCATCGTGCTCGGTGTCGAGGAGGGTATCGTCACCGGTGTCGTGGTGTCGCTGGCCGTATTGGTCTGGCGAAGCAGTCATCCACACATGGCCATCGTTGGCCGCGTTCCAGGCACCGAGCACTTCCGAAATGTGGAACGGCATCAGGTGGAGACGCTACCCGACGTTATCGCGCTGCGCATCGACGAAAGCATTTACTTCGCTAACGCCCAACTACTTGAAGAAAAAATCGGAAGCCTGCTGCGACAACAACCCAGGACGCGCCATGTGCTGCTGGTCCTCTCAGCAGTAAACCAGCTCGACACGACCGGGCTGGGCATGCTCACCGAGCTTGAGAAGAGTCTGCGCTCACAAGAGATCACCTTGCATTTCGCAGAGATCAAAGGGCCGGTACTCGATCGGCTTAACGGCACGCCGCTGGGAGAACGCATGAAAGAGCGTATCTATCTCAGCACCCACCAGGGTTTTGAAGCTTGCGCCATGCAGTCAAAAACAAGCCATCGGTAATACCGACTACCCTCCGGCTATCCTCAGGGTAGCGTCAGGGCATCGTCAGATCGCGCCTGTCTCTCGCAGACGGGTGATCTTGTCATCGTCGTAACCAATCTCGCGCAAGACCTCGATTGTGTGCTCGCCCAATGGGGGCGGCGCACTTCGGTAACTCACCGGCGAGGCAGATAATCTCAGGGGCGAAGCGACCAGATCCACCGCACCGTACGCTGGCGATATCATCGTCAGCTGCATTCCCCTTGCCAGCACCTGGGGGTCATGAAAAACACGATCTATCGTATTGATGGGGCCACAGGGAAAATGCTCGCGCTCGGCGAGCCTGCACCACTCAGCGACAGTCCTGTCCTGCATCACCGGCAGCAGCCAGTCGAGCAAGGCCTGACGGTGGCGGACTCGTGCCTCATTGGTGGAAAAACGCGGATCGCTCGGGATATCAGACCCACCCGCCGCCCGACACAGACTGGCAAACTGGGTGTCGTTGCCAATAGCCAGCATCACATAACCATCAGCGCAAGGCACCGGCTGGTAAGGAACGATCGACGGATGCGCGCTGCCCATGCGCTGCGGCACCTCGTCACCCATTAAATAATTGCCAGCTTGATTCGCCAGCGTCGCCACCTGTACATCGAGGAGTGCAATGTCGATCTGCTGGCCTTCGCCGGTTCTCTCGCGATGAAACAGCGCAGCCAGTATCGCATTCGTCGCATACAAGCCGGTGAGCAAATCCACCACGGCGACGCCGACTTTCTGGGGGCCACCACCAGGCGCACCATCGGGCTCGCCGGTGATACTCATCAGCCCTCCCATCGCCTGAATCAGCGCGTCATAGCCGGGACGTTCGGCGTAGGGGCCCTCTTGTCCAAAGCCGGTAATTGAGCAGTAAATCAGACGCGGATTGAGCTGCGCAACCGCAGCGTAATCCAGGCCGTATTTTTTGAGTCCGCCAACCTTGTAATTCTCGACCAGCACATCGGCCTGTCGAATCAGCGCGATCAGAGCTTCTTGGCCCTCAGGCAAGGTGAAATCCAGAGTCAGCGAACGCTTGTTGCGGTTCGCGCAGAAAAAATAGGCGGCATCGCGCCCATCTGCATCGACCCGGTCAACAAAAGGCGGTCCCCAGCGCCGCGTATCGTCCCCGACACCAGGGCGCTCGATCTTGATCACGTCCGCCCCAAGGTCGGCAAGATTCTGTGTAGACCAAGGCCCGGCAAGCACTCGGGAGAGATCGACTACCCGGATGCCGGTCAGTGCCGATGTCATGGAGGTCTCAGAAAAAAGCTTGAATGCCCGTCTGCGCCCGACCCAGGATCAGCGCATGAATATCGTGCGTTCCTTCGTAAGTATTTACCACTTCCAGATTGAGCATATGACGCACGACGCCATATTCATCGCTAATACCATTGCCGCCCAACATATCGCGCGCACTGCGCGCGATCTCCAAAGCCTTGCCGCAGGAATTGCGCTTCATGATCGATGTGATCTCGACCGCTGCCGTGCCCTCGTCGCGCATGCGACCGAGCCGCAGACAGCCTTGCAGCGCAAGCGTGATCTCGGTCTGCATGTCGGCCAGTTTTTTCTGTATCAGTTGATTCGATGCCAACGGCTTGCCGAACTGCTTGCGGTCCAGCGTGTACTGGCGCGCGGTATGCCAGCAAAACTCCGCAGCACCCAATGAACCCCACGAAATACCGAATCGCGCAGCATCGAGGCAGGTAAACGGACCTTTCAGTCCGCGAACCTCAGGAAAGGCATTTTCCTCTGGCACGAAGACCTGATCCATCACGATCTCGCCGGTGGTGGAGGCGCGAAGACCCATCTTGCCATGTATCGCTGGCGAAGATAATCCTGTCCAACCTTTCTCAAGAATAAAACCACAGATCTTGCCTTCGTCATCCTTGGCCCAGACCACAAACACATCCGCGATGGGGCTGTTACTGATCCACATTTTCGAGCCGCTCAGACGGTAGCCTCCGGCGACTTTTTTTGCGCGCGTGTCCATGCTGCCAGGGTCTGAGCCATGGTTCGGCTCAGTCAAACCAAAGCAACCTATCCATTCACCCTTGGCCAGTTTGGGTAAATATTTTTTCCGCTGCTCTTCAGTGCCGAATTCGTAAATGGGCAACATCACCAATGAGGTTTGCACGCTCATCATCGAGCGAAAACCCGAATCAACGCGCTCGATCTCTCGAGCGATCAGCCCGTAGCTGACGTAGTTCAATCCCGCACCGCCATAGTCAACGGGAATGGTCGGACCCATCAGTCCGAGCTCACCCATCTCGCGAAAGATGGCCGGATCGGTCTTCTCGTGACGAAAGGCTTCCAACACACGCGGCATCAACCGGTCCTGAGCATAGGCGCGCGCGGCATCCCGCACCATGCGCTCTTCTTCAGTGAGCTGCTGATCCAGCAACAGCGGATCCTCCCAGTGGAACTTGGCAGCGCTCATATCACTCCCCCAGAACAGTGTTAGCGCAGGCGAGCCACAAGTTCGCCGATGATGCCGCGCCGAAAAGCCAGCACACAGACTACGAAGATCAGACCGGTAACCATTGTCACCGACTCGCCAATAGTGTTGAACCACTCGACATGCGAGACCTTCGCCAGCCAGGTGCCAAGATCGCCCAGTTTATTTTCCAGCACAATGATGATGATCGCACCCACCACCGGACCAAACAGCGTACCCATACCGCCGACCAGGGTCATCAGCACCACCAGGCCCGACATCGACCAGTGCACATCGGTCAGTGTGCCAAAGCCCAGCACCACTGCCTTGGTCGAGCCCGCCAGTCCCGCCAGCGCAGCCGACAGTACAAAGGCCAGCAGCTTGTACCTGTCCGTGTCATAACCGAGTGAAATGGCACGCGCCTCATTTTCGCGAACTGCCTTGAGCACTTGCCCGAACGGTGAGTGAATAATGCGCACCACCAGCAGGAAAGACAGCACCACGATCCCCAGTACCACGAAGTACAGGGTGAGATCGTTCTTCAGGTCGATGCTGCCCAGCAGCGTGCCACGGGGTATGGACTGCAGACCATCTTCACCGCCCGTGAAAGGCGCCTGCAGGAACACGAAGAAAATCATCTGCGAGAGTGCCATGGTGATCATCGTGAAATAAATGCCCTGACGACGTATCGCCAGTTTGCCCACCACAAAACCCATCGCTGCTGCGTAGGCAACGCCCAGCACGAGACCAAGCTCGGTCGGCACTCCCCAGACTTTCAGGGCGTGGCCGGCGATATACGCAGCACCGCCAAAGAACGCCGCATGTCCAAAGGACAGTAGGCCGGTAAAGCCAATCAGCAGATTGAATGCGCACGCGAACAGCGCGAAGCACATGATCTTCATCAGCAGCACCGGATACAGGAAGAACGGTGCGAGCACGGCGCCGATCAGCACGCCGGCGTAACCCAGTTGTCTTAGCATCACGGTGACTCCTTATTTCTCGCGGCCGAAGAGGCCGGCGGGGCGAACCAAAAGTACGATCGCCATGATGATGAACACCACGGTTGCCGACAGCTCGGGATAAAAAACTTTCGTCAATCCCTCCAGCACGCCCAAACCAAGGCCAGTCACAATTGAGCCCAGAATAGAGCCCATGCCACCGATGACGACGACGGCAAAAACGACGACGATCAGGTTCGAACCCATCAGAGGCGACACTTGCAGCACCGGTGCGGCCAGCACGCCGGCAAATCCGGCGAGCGCCACGCCAAAGCCATAGGTCAGCGTCACCATCAGCGGCACGTTGATACCGAAGGCCTCGACCAGCTTGGGATTTTCCGTGCCCGCGCGAAGATAGGCCCCCAGACGAGTCTTCTCGATCACAAACCAGGTGGCAAGGCATACCACCAGCGATGCCGCAACCACCCAGGCACGATAGTTGGGCAGCATCATGAAGCCCAGATCTGTTGCGCCGGTCAATTGTGACGGCACCGAGTAGGGCTGACCTGAGACGCCATAGAAGGATCGGAAAATACCCTCGATCATCAGCGTGATGCCGAACGTCAGCAGAAGCCCGTACAGGTGGTCCAGCTTGTACAGCCAACGCAGCATGGTCTTCTCGATCACGATACCGAAAATGGCGACCATGACCGGCGCCGCGACCAGCATTACCCAGTAATTGATGCCAAAGTAGTTCAGACCCATCCACGCGAGAAAAGCGCCCATCATATACAGCGCACCGTGCGCGAAATTGATCACATTGAGCAGGCCAAAAATGACCGCCAATCCCAGCGAGAGCATCGCGTAGAACGAGCCATTGACCAGCCCCAGCAGCAGCTGCCCCATCAAAGCGGCCATGGGAATACCCAACAATTCCATCTCAGACTCCCAGCAATTCGTTCAGCACAGAGGCCTTGGATTCCAGTTCGCGCGAGGCGAACTGCTCGACAATCTGACCGTGCTCCATCACATAGAAACGATCGGCTAGCGGGGCAGCAAAACGGAAATTCTGCTCGACCATGACGATGGTGTAGCCCTGATTTTTGAGAGTCAGAATCATCCGCGCAAGCGCCTGGACGATCACGGGCGCCAGACCTTCGGAGATTTCATCGAGCAGCAGGAGCTTTGCCCCCGTTCGCAAGATGCGAGCGACCGCCAGCATCTGCTGCTCTCCGCCGGACAGCCGTGTACCCTGGCTGTGACGTCGCTCGGCGAGATTGGGGAACATCTGATAAATCTGGTCAACCGACATCCCGCCCGGCATGAGCGTCGGCGGCAATAGCAGATTTTCTTCCGCCGACAATGAGGAGAAGATCGCGCGCTCCTCTGGACAATACCCCACGCCCAGATGCGCAATGCGGTGCGTTGGCATCGTGATCGATTCCCTACCATTGATTTTTACCGAGCCCTCGCGACGACCGGTCAGGCCCATGATCGCCCGCAAGGTCGTCGTGCGCCCCGCGCCATTGCGGCCCAGCAGCGTGACAACCTCACCCTGCTCGACTGAAAAATTCACGTCATGCAGAATGTGCGACTCACCATACCAGGCCTGCAGGTGGGCGATCTCGAGTACCTTGCTCATGAATGCGTCCCTTCCAGTACGTCAGCGCTACCCATGTAGGCTTCGAGTACCTGCGGATTCTTTGACACGGTCGCGTAGTCACCCTCGGCCAGGATGGCACCGCGTTGCAGCACCGATATCCGGTCGCTGATGCCCGACACCACATTCATATTGTGCTCGACCATGAGGATGGTACGGCCTTGGGATACTTTCTTGATCAGATCGGTCACGCGCTTGACATCTTCATGTCCCATGCCCTGGGTAGGCTCATCGAGCAGCATCAGCTCGGGCTCCATGGCCAGCGTGGTCGCAATCTCGAGCGCGCGCTTGCGTCCATACGGCAGGTCTACCGTCACACTATCGGCAAAACCGGACAGACCAACTTCATCCAGCAACTGCATCGCGCGCTCATTGAGTTGATTCAGCGTGGCTTCACTCTTCCAGAAATGAAACGAGGTACCCAGATTGCGTTGCAGGCCAATGCGAACATTCTCCAGCACGGTCAGGTGAGGGAAAACCGCCGAAATCTGAAAAGAACGGATGATGCCCATGCGCGCAATCTGCGCCGGCTTTACCATCGTGATATCCCGGCCATTGAACAGAATCTGCCCGGACGACGGTGCGAGAAATTTCGTCAGCAGATTAAAGCAAGTCGTCTTCCCGGCGCCATTGGGGCCGATCAGCGCGTGGATATGGCCACGCTGCACCTGCAGGTTAACCTGATTGACAGCGACAAATCCTTTGAATTCGCGTGTCAGGTCCCGGGTCTCCAGGATGATGTCCGACATGAGTACTCCTTGAGGTCTTGACGGGTTGCCGCAGGAAAGTTCAGCGCTTGAATGGCCCAGCAGCGCTGATGCCTGTCGTCAGGACAATCAGGTCCCGAGTCGACCGCCGCTGTGCGGCCCATGCAGCAAAGGCGACGAAATTCATCCTGCCTGTCTCCGTTTTTTTATTTTTTAATAATTATTGTCGGCACTCGCGCACTGGATGTCCGGGTGTCGATGCCGACCCGAGAACTTATTCCATTTCTGTAAAAATACAAAATGAATTATTCACAGAGTGCAGTGCAACATAAAAATCTGCCGCTCTTCTCCATAAGGGAGCATAGTTCAGTCATGCTGCAGGGGCTTTGCTTTTGACAAAGTCCAGAATCAGCCGCACCGAGCGGACATCGGGTCCATCGCGGGTCGGCGAGACAAGCGAACACAACAGCCCTCAGCTACGGGCACACGAAAGACGCACCATAACCCGGCGCCGACCCATCACAACGACGGGAAGCAGTTACAATGGAATCCACGACAACCTTTTCACCCTTGCGAGATGACTTCCCTGCTCGGCGACATCGGCAACCTGATCAGCGTGGCAATCACGCCCGCGCTGCTCATGCTCGGCGTGATGATCCAGATGCGGGTGCTGACCAACCGCCTCGAACGGATCAGCGATCGCCAGGAAACGCTGGAAGACAGACTCTCCGGCGGACTGGGACCACGCCCGATCCTGGTGCACGAGCTCTCCGTACTACGGCGCCGGGCAACAGCAATTCATCGAGCGGTGGGCTTGTCAGCGTGCTGCATGATCCTGGTCTGTATGGTGGTCGTGGTGCTATTCATTGATGATTCCCTGCACCTCAAACTTGATTCGCTGATCGCTTTCATGTTCGTCGCCACCATGATCATGCTCATCGGAAGCTTTAGCCTGCTGCTGCACGAAATCTTCATCGCCAGCCACTCATTGCCGGCGACAACACTGCTGCGCCCAGCCACGCAAGGACAGCCCAGCCAGTAGCGGCTGGGGGTTCGCCCGGTATCAGGCAGGCAGCCAGAAGCGTGTCGACATTTCCTCCAGCCCAATATCGGCCAGCACCTGACGTAGCCGCTTGGCCGCGCGCTGGCGCGGCACGTCGCTGTTTTGGCTGGCGATGATCAACTCGTTCTTCATTGAATGCTCCCAGCCGATCAGCTCGGTCACATTCACTTGATAACCATGTGCCTCAAGCTGCAAACAGCGCAGTACATTGGTCAGATGCCTCCCGAACTCGCGCGTATGAATGGGGTGACGCCAAATCTCGCTGAACACATCGCGGGTCAGGGATTTTCCCTTGAGTCGACGCAGCACCGCCGCGACTTCGGCCTGACAGCATGGGACGAGCACAATGAAGCGAGCACGCTTGCTGAGCGCAAAGCTGATCGCATCATCGGTGGCGGTGTCACAGGCATGCAGCGCCGTGACCATATCCACCGTGTCAGGCAGTAGCGGAGATTGAATCGATTCGGCAACAGACAAAGGGAAAAATGACATCCCGGAAAACCCCGCCCGCGCAGCCAGCTCGCGTCCACGTGCTACCAGCTCTTCCCGTGTCTCGATGCTGTAAATATGAGAAGCATCGTTCTTCGCTTTGAAAAAAAGGTCGTAGAGAATGAACCCCAGATAGGATTTTCCAGCACCATGATCCACCAGGGTGATGGCTCTGTTATCGGATGAGAGCTGCTCCAGCATGGGTTCAATGAACTGGAACAGGTGATATACCTGCTTGAGTTTGCGACGGCTATCCTGATTTATCTTGCCTTCGCGCGTGAGGATATGCAGGGCTTTGAGCAGCTCGTTTGACTGACCCGGACGTATCTCTGTCTCTGCCATGATGACCGTGATGTCAATGGATGTGTAAATAGGTAATTAGGATTCAGCCGGCATAGTAACCCAGTGCAGCACTGACTCGCCCGGAAAAATTTTCATGCATGCAGATACGTGCGTTCTCATCAGAGCCACCGATCAGTCCAGTGCATGCCTCTCAAGAATTCGAATCACTCCCTTGACTCAGCCGTCGTGCCAGCCAGAGCAAGCAGCGCGCACAAGGATGACGCCGTTCGGGAATATCCTCAAGCAGCCAGGCTCGCCAACGATGCAGGAGGCCACGACTCGCGATGCCAACAACACTGATGGGCCGGCACAGCATCTGCCAGCGAGATCGATAGACTCTTACGCGGTGCAGTGACGAAGCGACTGCCAGTAATTGCTCTTTGTAGCGATAGCGTCCCCATAGCAAATGACACTGGCGCACACCCAGCCGCAGGCAATCGCAGAGCGACCAGTAGCAAGCCATCAGGCCCAGCCGGTACTGAGAAAATGCCGGATCGGCAGCGCACAGCAGCATGGTGCAGTGATCACCAACGCGAAGCGCAAGAGAGCCGGCGCAGAGTTTGCCGTCGATTGTTCCCACACCATATAGCCCACAATCGGCTGCCATCTGCAGCAACTGCGCAGTCTCGCGCACATCGATCTGCGCCAGCTTCCCACGCGCGGCCATGCTGCGACGCTTAAATTCATGTAATTGCACCACCAGAGCACGCTGCGCATGGCGTGGCAGCGATCCGGGTAAATAGCAGTGCCACTCGAAACCCGGATGGTCTCGCAATAGCCGATTGCCATAGCCTCGCAAGGTCTTGCGGGTGGACTTCCCCAAGGCCTGTTCATACTCGAGGACCGAGGTCGGAAGCTCGAGTACATAATTCTCGGAAAATGCAAAGCTCTGGCAAGCGAATCGTAACCCGGGCGAGAGCTGGCTGATGGCATTGAAATCGATCTCGTGAATACATGGATAGCGATCGAATACATCGCGGCAAAATGCCGTAGCCACCTCCGCGCCCAGCGTGACCATCTCGGTGATTACACGAATACGCGCCCCATCAAGACGGAACAAGAGCACGCCTACAATGTCACCTTGCTGGTAGCCGATCCATGCATGCGGCGTTGCCGTGGGGTCGCCCAATCGCTGGAAGCGATATGACGCATACAGACTGCCATAGAGGCGATCGAGGGCGTCAATGGCCTGCAGCGGCACCTGACGCTCATGTATCTGGCCCACGATGCCGGCTGGCTGTTTGTCGCTCTCTTCGGAGATCAATGTCTCCAACGGTGATGCCAGGCCTGTCAGTAATGATCCGGAATACTGCGACATGCACCTTCCCCCAAGATCCGAGAGGGCATTGTCATCGCAGGCGGTCACCCATCGATTGAGCATCGCCAAGCGACTTCACCGAGACCCTGAGTCGGGTCAATGTAACGGGCGGCCGTGCGCAGAGAATAGCCTCATGCTCAGTCGCAGAGACCACGACCGACGGCTGAGACTTACAGGGGAGTGTCCAGGGGGGACAGACGGGTGTCCAAGCCAGCCGGCGTGGTTCGAATCCACGCTCCCCTGCCCTATGCCACCGCGAGCGTCCTGCGCGACGCGGGCAAGGCCAGTCGCTACCAGAGAAGACGCGACGTGTAGCCTATCTCGTTAGGGTGATGGCAAGGCGAGAATTGCCGCAGACAGTACCGACGTACGGCAAGGTATTGGCAACGCCGCCAGCGACCTGACGAGATAGATGGTTCTTATTGGCGACGATCGACAATGCGCTTTGCCTTGCCGGTCTGCGTGCGCTCCACGCCATTGGGTGGCAGCACGGTCACCGTGCAAGAGATCCCGATCATCGCCTTGATCATTTGTTCCAGTGCCGTACCACCACGCAGGCCATCGCCATGACGAACCTCCTCGCGAGTTTCCACCATCACTTCCAGTTGATCGAGGTGCATGTCGCGCCTCAGAACGAGTTGATAGTGCGGCGCCAGCGCCGGCTGGGCCAGCAACAGTTCTTCGATCTGCGAGGGGAATACATTCACGCCACGGATAATCAGCATGTCGTCCGAACGTCCGACGATCTTGTCCATGCGACGCATACTGCGCGCGGTAGGCGGCAATAACCGTGTCAGGTCGCGCGTGCGGTAGCGAATCACCGGCATGGCTTCTTTGGTGAGCGAGGTGAACACCAGCTCGCCGGCCTCGCCCTCGGGCATCACCTCACCCGTCAGCGGATGAATGATCTCTGGATAGAAGTGATCTTCCCAGATGACCGGGCCGTCCTTGGTTTCGATACACTCATTGGCCACACCGGGGCCCATGACTTCAGACAAGCCGTAAATATCAACCGCGTCGAGTCCGGCACGGCGTTCGATCTCCTCGCGCATGGATTCAGTCCAGGGTTCAGCGCCAAAAATGCCCACACGCAGCGACGAGGATGCCGGATCCAGTCCCTGTCGCTCGAATTCTTCGATCAGGTTCAGCATGTATGACGGCGTGACCATGATGATATCTGGCCGGAAGTCGTTAATCAGCTGCACCTGCTTTTCGGTCTGTCCACCGGACATGGGAATCACCGTGCAACCCAGTCGCTCGGCGCCGTAATGGGCACCCAGACCTCCCGTGAACAGGCCATAACCGTAAGCTACATGGACAATATCACCGGCACGACCGCCTGCAGCGCGGATGGAGCGCGCAACCAGTTGTGCCCAGGTGTCGATGTCTCTCTGGGTATAACCCACGACGGTGGGTTTGCCGGTCGTGCCTGAGGAGGCATGAATGCGCACCACTCGCTCTCGCGGCACGGCAAACAGACCAAAGGGATAATTCTTTCGGAGATCATCTTTAGACGTGAACGGAAACTTCGACAGATCGGACAAGGATTTCAAATCATCGGGGTGCACGCCCTTCTCGTCAAAGAGCTGATGATAATGCGGCACATGCTCATAGGCATGCCGCAGCGTCGCCTGCAGTCGCTGCAATTGCAGAGCGCGCAGCTCGTCCTGGCTGGCGGTTTCAATCGGCTCAAGATCGGCGAGCCTCACAGGCGGACTGGCCATGACTGGTCTCCTCTGGCGTGTATGGAACCCGGTGGCGTTGATTGTTTTCCCGGGTATCGTGCAGACAATGGCATTTCTTATTCGACGACAGCACCTTTCAATTGGTGTGACTTTCCACGCATCAGCGCGATCTTGCGCCCCTCGGGATTCATGACGGCGATATCGTAAACGCCGGTCTTGCCGCTGCGCGATTGCTCGATGGCTTCTGCGAGCAAATGCTCGCCCTCAACAGCCGGCGCGAGAAATTCGATGGTGCAACCTGCTGCCACGGTCTGTACGTTATAACTGTTGCAGGCAAATGCGAACGTGGAATCGGCCAGCGTAAAAATAAACCCTCCGTGACAGATCGCATGTCCGTTGAGCATGTCTTTGCGGACCACCATGCTCATGCGAGCATAACCGGGGCGCACTTCCAGAAGCTCGATGCCTAAACCTTGCGTGGCGCGGTCGCGCGCATACATGTGCTGACCTGTCGCGCGAGCGAGTTCGACGGCATCGTGATGAAATGCTTCACTCATGGGTGGTGTCATGCATCCTGATCAAAACTGAGCACCAGTGTATCCGTCACCGGAAAAGCCTGACAGCTCAGCACAAAGCCGCTGGCCACTTCATAGTCTTCCAGCGCGTGGTTCGCATCCATGTCGGCCTTGCCTTCCGTGATCTTGCAGCGACAGGTTGCACAAATGCCGCCCTTGCAAGCGTAGGGTATCTCAATCCCTTGCGCGAGCCCTGCTTCGAGCACTGGCATGGTATCGCGTGGCATGGTGAACATGAAATGTCGCCCATCGATGACCAGGGTCACTTCGCAATGCGCATCAGCCACCTCGGCCGGCGCACGTACTCTCGGCACAGACGCGGCCACACCGAAGAGCTCCGCATGAATGCACGATGGGTTCATGCCTAGCGCAATCAGGGTTCCCGATACCTGCTCCATCATCTGCTGTGGACCGCAAATGAACACATGATCAATGTCGTCCAGGCGTATCCACTGTGTGAAGAGGGTATGGCATTTCTCGGTATCTATCCGGCCATTGAACAGCTCAATGTCCTGCTTCTCACGGCTCATGATATGAATGACGGACAACCGATCAAGAAACTGGTCTTTCAGATCAGCCAGCTGATCGCGCAGCATCACGGCGGATGACGCGCGGTTACCGTAGACTAGCGTGAAACGGCTTTCGGGCTCGGCCAGCAGCGTGCTTTTTATCACCGAAAAGACCGGCGTGATGCCGCTTCCCGCTGCGAAGGCCAGATAGTGCCGACAATGATCCGGCGAGAGCGGCAGGTGAAATCTGCCTGCAGGGGGGAACACCTCCAGTGTCATCCCGGGCACTAAGGTGTCATGCGCCCAGGTAGAGAAGACGCCTCCCGGCACTTTCTTGATCGCGATGCGCAGCTCATCGTCCTGGACTGCCGAACATATCGAATAGGAGCGACGCTGCTCTTGGCCATTGATCGTCGCACGTAGCGTCAGATGCTGACCGGGCTGATAGGCGAAAGCATCATGCAGCTTGTCCGGGATATCGAAACCGACCAGTATCGCGTCCCGCGTGTCGTGCGTGACTTTGCTAATCTTCAGGGAATAAAAATGTGACATCAATGCGGCTTGAAATAATCAAAAGGTTCAAGGCAATCGCCACACCGATACAAAGCCTTGCAGGCGGTGGAGCCGAACTGGCTGATCAGACGCGTGTTCATCGATGCACATTGCGGACAGGCGATGTCCACGTCCTTCGTGAGCATCAGGGCGGAGATATCGATCGTTCCCAGTGTATTTTCAGCGCGCTGCGCCGGCGGCGCAATACCAAACGCCCTGAGTTTTTCTTTTCCGGCATTGCTCATCCAGTCCGTCGTCCACGCGGGCGAGAGCTGAGTGCGTATCTCGATATTTTCAGCGCCTCTGTCCTCAAGTGCCTGCCGAATATGGGCTTCAATCACGTGCATCGCCGGACAGCCCGAGTAAGTTGGCGTGATCACGATCTCGCAACGACCATCCTCCCGGCGTTCAATTGCGCGAACGATGCCAAGATCAATGATGGAAATGACCGGGATTTCGGGATCACTGACCTGTGACAGGCAATCCCAGAGCTCCTCGTCCGACAAGCCCATGCAGTAGCTCACCATTGCGCGCCGGGATACGCACGCTGCAGGAATTGCATTTCGGCGAGAAGATAGCCCAGATGCTCTGTGTGGCGGCCCTGCTTGCCGCCACTTTGCATCCACGCCTGAGCGGGCGGCAGCGCCAGCGTGGCCTCATGGAAAATCTGCTTCAAGCGTTCAAGCCAGTGTGCGCGCAAACTGCTGGGCAAGGGCGCAATACCGCGAGAAGCGATACGCTGGTCGAGTTCATCGTCGATGAAAGCCTCGCCGGTAAACATCCACAAGCGATCAGCGGCTCGCTGCATGCGCACATGACTCTCGTCGTTGCCGTCCCCAAGACGGATTACCAGATCACTGCTGCGTCGAAGATGGTAGGTGACCTCTTTGAGGGATTTTTCAGCGATTTGAGCAATGTCAGCATCTGAGGACTGCTCAATGGCGTTTAGCCACAACACGTGCCAGAGATCGAAATACAGCTGCCGCATCAGCGTATCGGCATAATCGCCGTTCTGTTGCTCAACCAGCAGCAGGTTGCGAAAATCCTGAACATCGCGCAGAAATGCCAACTCGTCTTCATCTCGCCCCCGGCCTTCCACCTTGCCAGCCAACGCCAGCCACAGGGTCGCTTGCCCGATCAGATCCAGCGAGATGTTCGTCAGCGCCATGTCTTCTTCGAGCACCGGCCCCTTGCCGCACCACTCAGAGAGTCGCTGCGACAGGATCAGGGCATTGTCCCCGGTCCTCAAGAGCCATTCAAACTTATCGGCGTCCATCACAGGTGCCCGACCTCTGGCGGGAGAGTGAAAAACGTCGGATGACGATAGACCTTGCTGTTCGATGGTTCGAACAGTTCACCGCGCTCGCCGGGACTGCTGGCAACGATTTCGCGGGCCGGCACGACCCAGATCGACACGCCTTCATTGCGGCGGGTATACACATCGCGCGCATTGTTGATTGCCATCTCTGCATCCGGGGCATGGAGGCTCCCCACATGCTTATGCGCGAGGCCATGCTGGCTGCGGATGAAAATTTCCCACAAGGGCCATTCTTTGCTCATTGCCGCCTCTCTCTTGTTCAGGCGGCCTGGCGCGAGCGGCGAGCGTCGCGCTTGTCCGCATTTGCCTGAAGGCCTTCACGGAACCAGGCACCCTCGTCCCACGCTTTTTTCCGGGTCTCTAGACGTTCGCGATTGCAGGGGCCATTGCCCTTGACGACGCTGTAGAACTCCGACCAGTCGATCGCACCAAAATCATAGTGCCCGCGCTCCGCATTCCATTGGAGTTCTGGGTCGGGAATCGTCAGGCCCAGATACTCGGCCTGTGGCACGGTCTGATCTACCATGCGCTGCCTGAGCTCGTCATTCGAGAATAGTTTGATCTTCCATTGCATCGATTGCAGGCTGTTCACCGACTCGTCATCGGGTGGACCGAACATCATCAGCGTTGGCCACCACCAACGATTCAGTGCCTCCTGCGCCATCTGCTTTTGCTCTGGCGTGCCCTTGCACAGCGAGAGCAGCACATCGTAGCCCTGTCGTGCATGAAAGGCTTCTTCTTTGCATACGCGCGCCATCGCGCGGGCATAAGGACCGTACGAGCAACGACAGAGAGGTATCTGATTGATGATGGCCGCGCCATCGACCAACCAGCCGATCATCCCGACATCTGCCCAACTCAGGGTCGGGTAATTGAAGATGCTGGAATACTTGGCCTTGCCGGAGAGAAGATCGGCTGTCATCTGGTCGCGGGATACACCCAGGGTCTCGGCGGCGCTGTACAGATAGAGCCCATGTCCTGCCTCGTCCTGGATCTTCGCCAGCAAAATCGCTTTGCGCTTGAGCGTTGGCGCGCGCGTCACCCAGTTACCCTCCGGGAGCTGGCCAACGATCTCGGAGTGCGCGTGCTGGGAAATCTGGCGTACCAGGGTCTTGCGGTAGCCATCAGGCATCCAGTCTTTGGGCTCGATTTTCACCTCGGCGTCGATGCGAGACTGAAAGGACTGCTCTTGCGGGCTGAGTTCATCGGCGCCCCGTAGCCGGGCGGCGCCAGTATCGACCATTTGCGCATACATCGTGCTGCCTCCTTTGCTGACCTGGCTCGCGGGCTGCGAGCGGCCATGCAGTTTTTATTATGATACACTAATATTCAGATATCAATAGAAAGTGTATCATATAGAAATCAGCCTCTCAAACGGTTGGCAAGGCGGCAATAGCGCTGACAATAGTGCCGCAAGGCCGCCTCATGTCATCGCTGAGAACCATCTCTGCAGACCGGGTTGTAAATTAAGATTGAAGAACATTCACTGGCATTTTGCTATTTTCCCAGCCCGCTTATGGCACGCCTCTCGATCGATTCCTGGATCGCCAAACAGCTGCAGCAACAGGCACCGCGTGCCAAGTCGCTGGTCATGACGGTGTTCGGCGACGCCATCGCGCCCCGCGGCGGTTCAGTCTGGCTAGGCAGCCTGATCGCATTGCTGGAGCCTCTGGGTATCAGCGAACGATTGGTCCGCACCAGCGTGTATCGGCTGGTGGATGAGGGCTGGCTGGAAGCCAGTCGCTCGGGCAGGCGCAGCCAGTACCGGCTCAGTCCTGAGGGAGAAAGGCGCTTCTTGCGGGCGCACCAGCGAATTTATGCCAACAACACAGCCCGTTGGGATGGTCAGTGGCTGCTGGCCAGCCTTCACGGGACGGCCACTGCCGCACAAAAATCGGCGCTAAAAAAAGAATTCCGCTGGGAGGGATTTGCGCCCCTGGCACCCGGTTTGTTTGGCTATCCGGGGGACAAGCGGGAAGCGCTGACAGACATGCTGCTTCGTACGCGGATGAGTGGCAAGGTCATCGTGTTGTCAGCGACCGACACCGGTCTTCCCGGTGCGCGCCCCATCGAAGAGATCACCGCTGATGCATGGCCACTCCGGGACGCGGCCCGGACCTACAAAAAATTCATTGCTCGTTTTGAGGAGTTGCGGCAGCTGCTCTCGCTGCCAGCCCGCGCAGACAGCGCTCGCGCCTTTACCCTGCGCACGCTGCTGATCCACGAGTATCGCCGCGCGCTCCTGAACGATCCGCAGCTCCCCGCTTCACTGGTGGGCGATGACTGGCCCGGCCGACAGGCTCAGGCCTTGTGCCGCTCGCTGTATCTGGCGCTGGAAAAAGACGCTGAACGGCATATCGCCCTGACCCTCGCGCAGGAGCAGGATGACGTACCGCCGGTCGCTGCCTCATTCACGCAGCGTTTCAGGGATCGCTGAACGTCCTCCGCTCGACCCCTGATCAGGCAATCTCGGCCACCATCTCGATTTCCACGCAGGCCCCGAGCGGAATCGCGGCCACGCCGAAAGCTGAGCGCGCATGTTTGCCAGCATCGCCAAAAACCTCGACCAGGAGTTCCGATGCGCCATTGGTCACAAGGTGGTGCTCGGTGAAATCCGGCGTCGAATTCACCAGACTCACCAGTTTCACGATGCGCTTGACGCGTGTCAGATCGCCATCGCAAGCGGCGCTAAGCGTGGCCATCAGGTCGATGGCCACCGCGCGGGCGGCCTGCCTGCCCTCTTCGGTGTTCATGTCCTTGCCCAGCTTACCGACCCAGGGCTGCCCACCCTGTTTGGCAATATGGCCGGATAGGTAGAGCGTATGCCCCGTGCGGACATACATGACATAGGCGGCCGCGGGCGCCGCGGCCTTTGGGAGGGTGATATTCAGGTCCAGCAGTCTCTGGGCAATGCTGATCGTCATGATGGCGGCGCTCCGACAACAATAGGGCCGCAGATTTTACCTGAGGACCCCTTGAAAACCGCAGGACGGCCACCATATCGCATTCGATCGTATCATTTTATTTTGCTAATAGAGGACATCATGGGCGCTTCCGATAAACAGGTGATGGGCTTTCAGGCCGAGGTCAAGCAGCTGCTGCAGCTGATGATTCATTCACTGTACTCAAATAAAGAAATTTTTCTGCGCGAGCTGATCTCGAATGCGTCCGACGCTGCTGACAAGCTGCGCTTCGAGGCCATTAACAACGCCGCGCTATTCGAGAATGACAGCGAGCTGACTATCCAGATAGATTTCGACAAAGAAGCTCGCACCATCAGCATCACGGACAACGGTATCGGGCTCTCCCAGCAGGAGGCCGTCGAACACTTGGGCACCATCGCTAAATCGGGTACTAAGGAATTCTTTTCCAAACTTTCTGGCGACCAGCAAAAAGATGCCGCACTGATCGGACAATTTGGGGTCGGGTTTTACTCCGGCTTTATCGTTGCCGACAAGATCACGGTGGAATCTCGTCGTGCCGGTCTGCCGGCGGATCAGGGGGTCCGGTGGGAGTCCTCCGGTGAGGGCGAATTCAGTGTCGAGACCATCGACAAATCACACCGCGGCACACGCATCACCCTGCACCTGCGCGAAGGGGAAGATGACTTCTTGTCCGCATGGCAGCTGCGCTCCATCGTGCGCAAATACTCCGACCATATTTCTCTGCCGATCAAGATGCGTAAGGAAGAATGGGACGAAGAAAAAAAAGCAATGGTCATGCGCGACGAGTTGGACACGGTCAACCAGGCCAGCGCCCTGTGGACGCGCAGCAAAGCCGATATCACCGATGAGCAGTACACCGAGTTTTACAAGCATGTGTCGCATGATTTTCAGGAGCCGCTGATCTGGACGCACAACCGCGTCGAGGGCCGTAGCGAATACACGCAACTGCTCTACATTCCCGCGCACGCGCCGTTCGATCTGTGGGACCGCAACAAGCGTGGCGGCATCAAGCTCTACGTCAAGCGCGTGTTCATCATGGACGATGCCGAGCAATTGATGCCAGTCTATCTTCGCTTCGTCAAAGGCGTGATTGATTCCGCAGACCTGCCTCTTAACGTCTCCCGAGAAATCCTTCAGGAATCCCGCGATGTCAAAGTCATTCGCGAAGGATCAACCAAGCGCGTACTGGGCATGCTTGAGGAACTCGCAAATGCCGACGACCAGGACAAGAAAGACAAGTTCGCAAGCTTCTGGACAGAATTCGGCCAGGTGCTGAAAGAAGGTATTGGCGAAGACAGCGCCAACAAGGAACGTATCGCCAAGCTGCTTCGCTTTGCGAGCACACAAAATGACAGCGATGCACAAAATGTCTCGTTTGCAGACTATGTATCGCGCATGAAGGACGGGCAAGACAAGATCTACTATGTGACCGCCGATAGCTGGACTGCTGCAAAGAATAGTCCGCACCTGGAAATCTTCCGTAAAAAGGGAGTTGAAGTTCTGCTTCTGACTGATCGCGTGGATGAATGGATGCTGTCCTTCCTGACGGAGTTCGAAGGCAAGCAACTGGTCTCGGTAGCGAAAGGCGACCTTGATCTGGGCAAGTTGGAAGACGAAGCCGAGAAAAAACAAAAAGAAGAAACCGAGAGCGAATACAAGACACTGGTGGACAAAATGCAGGCCTCACTCAAAGACAAGGCCAAGGAAGTGCGCATCACCTTCCGCCTGACCGACTCGCCAGCCTGTCTGGTGGCCGGAGAACATGAATTGTCCGGCAATCTGCTGCGCATGCTCAAGGCCGCCGGACAATCTGCGCCCGACGTCAAACCCATCCTCGAAATCAATCCCCACCACCCCCTGGTGCAGCGATTGAAGTATGAGGAAGCGAAATTCGACGACTGGAGCAGTCTGCTATTCGATCAGGCCATGCTGGCCGAAGGCGGTCAGCTGGCCGATCCGGCCGGTTTCGTCAGGAAGCTCAATGACATGTTGCTGGGCATGGCGCTCAAATAAATCCTAAAACATAAAACACCCATCAAGGAAGCTGTCGCATGGGCAAGGTCCCGTTGACCACGACCCTCGAGGCGGCACTTCCTCAGGCGCCTGAGCTACTGCGACACAGGGCTCTCACCCCAGGGGGTGGTAGAGCCTTCATCGATGCCAATAATGGGCGTATCAGGCGCCCTACCGTCCTCCTGTCACATCCACCAGCGTGCCCGTGACATACGACGACTGCGCTGACATCAGCCAAAGCACGGCGTCTGCGACTTCATCCGCTGACCCCCCGCGCTGCATGGGCACGCCAGACTTCGCGCGGTCGACCCGCCCCGGCTCACCCGCACTGGTGTGAATGTCGGTGTAGATCAGGCCAGGGCGAATGGCATTCCCCCGTATGCCCTCGGCCGCCACTTCCTTGGCCAGACCGATTGTCATTGAGTCCACCGCACCTTTCGCCGCTGCATAATCAATGAATTCGTTCGGCGAACCCAGTCGCGCTGCTGCTGATGAGAGGTTCACAATGCTGCCGCCCTTGCCGCCGTGGCGGGTGGACATGCGCAAGACTGCCTCCTTGGCGCACAAAAAAGTACCAATGACATTAGCTCCCAAGACGCGGTTCCAGCGACCGACATCCATCTGGTCGAGCCGCGTCTGCTTTTCCAGCATGCCCGCGTTGTTGACCAGCGCATCCAGCGGTCCCATCTGCTCATCCACGGTCCTGAAAAGACGCAGCACATCGGCCTCCAGCGACACATCAGCCTGTACCACCAGCGCCTGCCGGCCTGTCGCACGGATGTGCTCTGCGACCTGCTCGG
Source organism: Oxalobacteraceae bacterium (assembly GCA_900299005.1). GTDB lineage: Bacteria > Pseudomonadota > Gammaproteobacteria > Burkholderiales > Burkholderiaceae_D > Pernthalerella. The sequence continues at coordinate 48,865 of OMID01000031.1, read as the reverse complement.
CGGCTGTCGCATTGCTCTGGTAACTGAATGCAACGTCATACCCGCGCTTGGCCGCAAGGATGGCGGTGGCGGCGCCGATGCCCCGGCTGCCGCCGGTGACGAGAACGATGGGATGCGGCATGGGTCTGGTCTCCCGGGTTGTGATGATCAATGGTTGTGAGTATGGCACGTGATTCTAGCGCGCCGGCGAGTAAAAGCGAGTACAGTGGCGCTCGCTGTCTGCCTCCGCTGCGCAGTGCAACACTGACACCACCGAGGACTCATGCGCAAGAATTCTGCCTCATCAAAAAAAATCCTCCTGTGCGGCGTAAACCACGCTTTGCTCCCGTTACCTTGTCCGAGCAGGATGGCGTGCGCTACCTGCACTTCGGTACCGAGTGGATTCAGGGGGCCATGCGTATACGCAAGCCAGACTGGATAGAGCTGGAATACGCGCAGCAGATGATGGCGTGGATGCTGTTCATCGACCAGCCCTCGCGCATCGTCCAATTGGGGTTGGGTGCGGCGGCGCTCACCAAATTTTGCCGTCGCTGGTATCCGAAATCACCGATTACCGTTGTCGAGCTCAATCCCTCGGTGATCGATATTTGCCATTCGATGTTCAAGCTGCCGCCCTCGGATGACCTGCTCGACATTATCGAGGCCGACGCTGGCGCATTTGTCGAGGACCGTGTCAACCATGGCACTGCCGATGTGTTACAGATCGATTTGTATGACGCTACCGCGCGCGGCCCGGTACTCGACACCCCCGAGTTTTATCGCGCCTGCGCTCGTTGCCTCACACGCGATGGCGTGGCGAGCATCAATCTGTTCGGCGACCATCCCAGCTACCAGCGCAATCTGCGCGCCATCTGCAGCGCCTTTGACGCGGTGATCTCGCTGCCTGAAGTCCATCAAGGGAATATCGTCGTCATCGCCTTTCGGCAAGCACCCCCACTGGATTTTACCGACCTGTACGCGCGCGCTGCGGTCATCCGCGACATCACCAGACTGCCAGCAAAATCCTGGGTCGACGGCATCAAATCTGCCGTCAGCGCAAGCTCGCCAGAAGATTGCTAACGGTGGGCCAGCGTAGCCGCACACCCAATTCGGATTTCATGCGAGCGTTCGACAGCCGACGCGATTCCGACATGAAGGACAACAGCATCGGCGAGACCCTTGCCGCCAGCTCGACACGTGGAAGGCGCGGCGGGGAGGGCAAACCGAAGGCTTTGGCGATCTGCTCAAAATACTCGCCCATCATCAGATCAGAATCATCCACCGCGTGATACACCCGCTGAGGTTGCGCACGAAACAGCGCCAGCCTGATGATCCGCGCCAAATCATCCGCATGGATATGGTTGGTGTAGACGTCATCTTCCGCAAGCAGCGCAGGTGTGCCCTGACGCAGCCTCTCCAGCGGCAATCGGTCGCCGGCATAAATACCCGGCACACGCAAAATCGCGAGCCGACCCTCGTTGCGCCGCGCCCAGCGTCGAAGTACGCGCTCGGCATCCACACGCCGCTTTGCGCGCGCGTTCACGGGTGCGATTGGCCGCGTCTCGTCGAAAAAAACGCCCTGGCAATCGCCGTAAACGCCGGTCGTACTGACATAAACGACGCTCGCCTGTCGAGGTAAAATAGTGATCAGATTGCGCGTGCGGCAATCGAGCTCCCCCGCTGACGGCGGCGGTGCAAGGTGCACCACCGTGCTGGCCAGTCCACGAAGGCGGTGCAGGCTATCCCGATCATCAAGGTTGGCCACTACAGGCAAAGCCCCTGCGGCCCTGAGCTCCGGCACGCGTGAGGGCTGGCTGGTGACGGCAACAACCCGGAAACGATCACGCAGCAGTGGCAAAAGCCGCATGCCGACATCGCCGCAGCCAATGACCAGTAATCGCGGTGATCGCGATGGCACTGGTGATGCAAAATTCGATCCACTATTTTTCATCCGCGAGATTGTATGACTTTCCAGGTAAGCGTTACCCCCAGCGGCAGGCAATTCAGCTGCGAGGCGGGTGAATCCGTGCTGGCCGCCGCGATTCGCGCCGGCATCAGCCTGCCCTATGGTTGTAAAAATGGCGCGTGCGGCAGTTGCAAGGGCAAGCTGCTCTCTGGCGAAGTCGCGCTGGGACCTCACCAGGAGCGCGCACTGTCTGCTGCCGAGCAGACCACCGGCCACACGCTGTTCTGCTGCGCGGTGCCAAAAGCTGATCTCGTGATTGAAGCCCGCGAAGTACTGGGGGTGGGCGACTTCCCGATTAAAAAGCTGCCCTCGCGCGTAGCCAAACTGGAACGCATGACCGATGACGTGATCATCATGTCGCTGCAACTGCCCGCAACTGAGCGCATGCAATACAAGGCCGGACAATACATCGAATTCATGCTCAAGGATGGCAAGCGCCGCAGCTACAGTATGGCCAATGCGCCTCATTCCGATGAGCTGCTCAGCCTGCACATTCGCCACATGCCGGGTGGTCTGTTCACCGATCAGGTATTTGGCACCCTGAAAGAAAAAGACATCCTGCGTTTCGAGGGTCCGTTGGGCACCTTCTTCCTGCGCGAAGATTCCGACAAACCCATCGTGCTGCTCGCCTCGGGCACTGGCTTTGCGCCCATCAAGGCGATCGTCGAGCACTGGGCTTACCTGAGATCTACCCGCCCGGTCATGCTGTACTGGGGTGGACGCCGTCCCAAAGACCTGTACATGCATGCGTTATGCGAGCAATGGGCTGCCACGCTGCCGAATTTCCGCTACGTTCCCGTGATCTCTGATGCGCAAGCCGATGACGTCTGGCATGGCCGTACCGGTTTCGTTCATCAGGCCGTCATGCACGACCTGCCCGATCTCTCCGGTCATCAGGTATATGCCTGCGGCACGCCCCTGATGGTTGACGCCGCACAGCGCGACTTCGTCGCTGCATGCAAATTGCCGCAAGACGAATTCTTCGCTGATTCCTTTACCTCCGAAGCCGACCTGGCCACTGCCAACGCCTGATCCATGAACAAGCCTGAAAACCTCGCCAAAACCTTTGAGCGGTACGATACCGATGCGCTGCTGTACATTACCAACCGGCCACCTCTGGTGTTCACGCAAGGCGAGGGCATGTGGCTGACCGACCATAACGGCAAGCGCTACCTGGACTGGCTGCAAGGCTGGGCAGTCAACTGTCTCGGGCATTCTCCCCAGTGCATACAGGCAGCGCTGACAACGCAGTCAAAAAAAGTCATCAATCCGTCTCCGGCGTTCTACAACGAACCTTCGATACAACTCGCCTCAATGCTGACCGAGCACTCGTGCTTTGATCGCGTTTTCTTCGCCAATAGCGGTGCGGAGGCCAACGAAGGCGCCATCAAGCTGGCGCGCAAATGGGGCAAGATCCACCCGAATGCCGCCGGTGAAAATCGCTACGAGATCATTACCTTCAACCACAGCTTCCATGGCCGTACCTTAGCTACCATGTCCGCATCCGGCAAAGCCGGCTGGGACACCATGTTCGCACCCCAAGTACCGGGCTTCCCCAAGGCCGAGCTGAATGACCTGGCCAGCGTGGAAGCACTGATCACAAACAAGACGGTCGCCGTGATGCTGGAGCCCGTGCAGGGCGAAGGTGGAGTGATACCCGCTTCACCCGCATTCATGCAGAGCCTGCGGGCGCTCACCAAACACCATGAGCTGCTGTTCATCGTGGATGAAGTACAGGCCGGCATGGGCCGCACTGGCAAACTGTTTGCCTACCAGCTCTCCGACGTCGAACCCGACATCATGACGCTGGGCAAAGGCATTGGCGGTGGCGTGCCGCTGGCAGCATTGCTTTGCACCGAGGCCGTGGCCGTATTCGAGCCCGGTGATCAGGGTGGCACCTACAATGGCAATCCACTGATGACCGCTGTCGGCATCGCCGTACTAGAAGAATTGCTCAAGCCGGGCTTCCTGCAATCCGTCACCAACAAGGGTGAGTACCTTAAGCAAGGCTTGCTGAAACTCAGCGCGACGCAGGGCTTGGAAGGTGAGCGCGGCGAAGGACTGCTGCGGGCCCTGAAGTTGGGTTCGCCGATAGGCGGCAAGATCGTGGAGATGGCGCGCGATCTCGAACCAGCAGGTTTGCTGCTCAATTCCCCCCGCCCGGAGCTGCTGCGCTTTATGCCCGCGTTAAACGTGACGGTGGCAGAGATTGATCAGATGCTGGCGATGCTATCCGAGGTGATCCGTCGTCTATAGTCCGGGGATGTCAAGACCTCATGCCTGAGTTCTGGAGATTGAATGCTTCAAGACACTTCGCATAGACTGCGCTTGCCCTGCCCAGATAAGCATGCTGTGGGATGGCAAATGTAATGGTCAGATGAGGTTGATCCTCGCACGCGTTCAAAGAGGCATCGAACATCTCCTCGAGTGCCTGTACCTCAAAGGACAATGGCGATATGACGACAGCACCTGAGCAACCTTTAAGAAGACCTTCATATCGTGTTTTGATGTCTCCTGGCGCAAATTTTTCACTTGATATCTGATCAGCCTTCGGCTCATCCATACCAATCAGATAGGTTTTCCCTTTAGCAAACTCGAACCTGGCGACGCCTGTTTCGGACACGGGCGTCAATTTCTTCATTTGTGCAATGCTCTGTGGCACGATAATTCTTTCCGCATTGAGATCCAAAGGAGAATCCTGCAGAAAATGCACGCCCCCTGATCGAGGGGCGAATGTCTGTCCATAGGGCACGAAGAGGCCGACTTGGGACGTCTCTTTTGTTGAGTTGTTCTGAAAGCGCGTGATTGCATCAGCGATATCTTTCCCGCGGAGCTTGCCTTTCTGCGTGAAAGTATCCTTTATATTTTGAAGTAATACCTGCCCATCCTTCACGTTTCCACGAGTGACCAACTCACTGAGTGCCGTGAACGACTGATCCTGCATCGCCTTGGCTGATTTGGTCTTTAGTAGTGAATTGAGCTTCTCGACAAGTCCGAACCTGCTGAAACAGACAGTGAAACTGCCAGGGTCAACAATAGTTGCCCAATGCTTGATTTGCCCCTTACCTTTAAGCTGCCCTTTGATATCGTTCAATAAGTCATTGGAGTTTGGATCATTATTTTCAATCGTTATGGCTCCAGAGCGTGGCCTCATGTCCTTCCCTTTTCGAATGAGCTACTGACTTTAGCTATGTGATCTCTATAAGTTTCCGGGTTTCATAAAATATGGAATTGATACATCAGGAATGCAATCAGGAGGCAAGCGCAAGGGAGACAGGCAAAGCAGGTGGTGACCAACGTTTGGGGAAATAATGCGCAGCACTGGAAAAAATTTTTCATTGTTCTGAACAAGCCACACGAACATTTCGATTGTCTCTGGCAATACTTCAAAATGAATATACTTCTTAAGAATAGTATTTATTTTTCAGCCTGATCTAATTTTAATTGGGTCATAGCCTAACTAATGCACCTCGAAAATTCTCGACATAATCTTCAAATACTTTGCGCCGCAGCTCGGGAAGGCACGTCCACTGTTTTAAAAAGCCCAAGTGGAAAATTTAAAAAAGATACGATTTTTGAGCGGGCAAATGGATACGGAAGAAATTTGCTCGCAAAAATACAGGGCAATTCCTATACACTACAAAAAATTTCAGTCGAAGAAGCAAAGAGTAAATTGATAGAAAAATTCAGCCGCCAAATTGAATTTTTTTCAGAAATAAAAAATCTTGATAATGAAGATCGAACTCTAATAACAGCTCTCGCTTCAGATTTTGTTACGGATCAGTTAGCCTCGAAAGACAACACGCCAAAATCTCCCGGACTTTCACATTTGCGCGCTCGAAAAAATGAGATCGTATTTCAAAATGCTTTACGTAGAATTAAATCAGAAAATATTTTCGACGGCCCGGTTAATACTGCACTTATAAAAGAGCAGCTGCTTGATGAGAAATATTTTCAATTAAAAAAAATCACAAAAAATTCATCAATCTCTCTGAGCGAGATCGAGGCGAATACCCTTGATAAATATGCATCTCAAGTTAACGACTTAATGCAGACGCATGGCGAAACCATGCGCAATGCAATCATCTTGGTCAGATTGATGGAAACCAAGCAATTGATCAAGGAAACTGATGACGTTAAATACAAGATTGCCAAAACTTTCGCTGACCGCTATCTGGTCAGCAATAAACAGCTAATGAATCTGACGGAATTTTCGACTCATCTTGCAAACACACAAAAGGCGATCATCCTGCACGAGCAATCAAAACAATGCCTTCAATATTTGAACAGTAATAATATCGGATTAAGTTCTCAAAGGAAGCAATATTCGATCATAATGGCAGTATCTATGCAAATCGATAAACCTGTGACCAATGTCAGTGCCAAAGAAGCGTTTGGAAAGGCAAGGATTATCTATGAAATACCCTCATCAGCGTGTATAAAATTAACGCATGCTATTCAAAAAGGTATGTACGATGAAGAAGCTTTCACAACAATTTCAACGGCTCTTTCCAATGCGGAGGAAAATAACCAGAAATTTTTGGATGATTTGAAAAATTAGACAAAAAATACAAGGATACGCTGAACAAACCACGTTTAAGGCGCTGCGTAATTTTGCTCAAGAAGTCTGTATTTCTCCAATCGCGAGTTTCTTCATTCGCTCTAGTACCTTCGTATCTTCGCATGCAAAGGTAATCACCAAGTCTCGTTTGTTTTTCTTTGCCTCAGCAACCAATTCCCGCGCCACCTGAATTTGAGACCGCAAACCAGTTTCTGTGTAGGCATAGTTGCTAACTCGGCCGTGCTCCTCTAATTTATCCGGAATCACTTCAACGACTACCGACCCTGTCTGTACCCCAATGGCTTTTTTGATTGATTCTTTCAATTTATTTTCTGAAATGGACGCCTCATTGGAATGCAACTCAGGGAGCTGCAGATCAGTGACACAGCTCCAGGAGGACGCCATGACACCAACACTCAAAGGCGTGTTAGTGACTCTAATAGGCACTTCGGCAGCTCTTGGTGTGATCTTGTCATTGGGATAGGAATAGGTAGTTATGCCTCCGTATTTAAATTCCTCCAGGATGAGCTGAATATTTTTGAGCTGAGGGTTCCGTGATGCTTCAGCGATGGCAGTTGACGTCCTCAGTACTGCATGATTGCATTTGACTTTGGCTGGATTGGCTTGAATGATCTGAACACTGTTACCCCGACTGATGGCCGCAATTGTCCCGCCTCGTAATGGCATTGGCCGTTTACCCGCTTCCACAGGTTGATAATCACGTTTCAGAGCCCTTCCACTGATACCCTTATCATGGGCATACCGGTCTTGAATATTTTGCGTTAATTGATCCGGATACAAAGATTTCCGGATCAACGGTGTGAGCGCTGCGACAACATCCTCACGAGCCTTTTTTATTTCAGAACTATCTCGTAAAAATTTCTCTTTGAACCACTCAACCAAGGTTTTTTCGCGAAATTGAATATATTGAATACCATTCTTCTCATATCTAGTCGCGACCCGAATTTCTCCAAGATGCCCGAGCTGGCGCAAGACGCCTGGGTAGGTCATCGTGGAATTCACCTCAATTTGTTTTCCCAATCAACCTCCTCGATTCACTACCCCATATCTGCAGATAGCCGTGTTTGGCATCACTGAAAAAGCGTGGACGATATCGTTGAGTGAAGGTCCCCCTAGATTGTGATCCCGGTAAATGACTCACTAGTACATCTTGCGCGCAAAAAAAGCCCGCGCTGCGGGCTTTTGTCTGGGTAAATAGCGTACTATTTTTTGGGGATATACAAATCTGTAATACTCCCCAACCCCATCTCAGCAGCAAACATCGGCGTCTCAGACAAGGTGGGGTGCGCATGCACAGTCAAGGCCAGATCTTCCAGATCAGCGCCCATCTCCATTGCCAGCACGGTCTCGGCGAGTAGCTCTCCCGCATTCACGCCCACGATGCCGGCACCAATGATGCGTTTGGTCGAAGGATCCCACAGCAGCTTGGTGACGCCGTCGTCGCGTCCCATCGCCAGCGCGCGACCGGAAGCCGCCCAGGGGAAACTCGCTTTTTCAAACGGAATACCCTTGGCTTTCGCCTCGGTTTCAGTGACACCCATCCACGCGATCTCGGGATCAGTATAGGCGACCGATGGAATTGTCATCGCCTCAAACGCGACCTTGTGACCCGCGATGACTTCTGCGGCCACCTTCGCTTCGTTGGTGGCCTTGTGCGCCAGCATGGGATCACCACAAATATCGCCGATGGCATAAATATGCGGCACATTCGTGCGCTGCTGGTGATCGACAGGGATGAAGCCACGCTCGTTGACGACCACGCCCGCTTTATCGGCCGCGATCTCCTTGCCGTTCGGACGACGTCCTACCGCCAGCAATACCATGTCATACATCTGCGGCTCTTTGGGTGCGTAGTCGCCCTCGAAGCTGGCAAGCAAACCATTCGCGCGCGCCTCCAGCTTGGTGACCTTGGTCTTGAGCATGATGGCTTCATAGCGCTTTTCGATACGCTTGTGCAGTGGTTTGACAATATCGCGATCAGCGGCCGGGATCAGGCCGTCCGCGAATTCGACCACGCTGACCTTGGCGCCGAGCGCGTCATAGACACAGGCCATCTCCAGACCAATGATGCCACCGCCAATGACCAACATTCGCTTGGGTATCTGGCGCAATTCGAGTGCGCCTGTGGAATCGACCAAGCGCGGATCGTCATAGGGGAAGCCAGGAATTTTTGCTACGGAAGAGCCCGCGGCAATGATCGCGTTCTTGAAAGCGATGGTCTTGGCGCCTTCCGGAGTGTCGACGCTGAGGGTATGCGATGACGTGAACGCCCCCTTGCCCTGCACGACCTGCACCTTGCGCGCCTTGGCCAGTCCCGACAGGCCGCCGGTCAGTTTCTTGATCACGCTCTCTTTCCAGCCACGCAGTGCATTGAGGTCGATCTCGGGTCTGGACATCTTGATGCCGAAATGGGCCATCTCCTCGGCCTCGGTAATGACCTTGGCAGCATGGAGCAAAGCCTTGGACGGGATGCAGCCCACGTTCAGGCACACGCCGCCTAGCGTGGGGTAACGCTCGACCAGCACCACGCGTTGCCCGAGATCCGCTGCGCGGAAAGCAGCAGTGTAACCCCCGGGGCCTGCGCCCAGGACGAGGGTGTCGCAGTCGATGTCGGCCTTGCCGTTAAAACTCGATGCCACTGGCACAGGGGTGGCGGCGGGCGCGGTCGGTGCAGGCGCAGCACTGCCGACGGCTGCGGCGGCTGGCGTGGCGGTCGGTGCCGCAGTGACCGCTTCAGCCGCCTCCAGCAACAGGATCAGCGAGCCTTCTGCCACCTTGTCGCCCAGCTTGACTTTCAGCTCCCTGACCACGCCGGCATGGCTGCTTGGTATCTCCATGCTGGCCTTGTCGGACTCGACGGTAATCAGTGATTGCTCGGGCTTGACTGCATCGCCCGGCTTGACCAGTAATTCGATGACTTCCACTTCCTTGAAGTCACCGATATCGGGGACTTTGATTTCCATCAGGCTCATTCTTTAGCTCCGTTATTGTGTCATCGGAAAACTGATCAGCCGACACGGCAGTGCCGAGCTTTTGTCGAATTCAGCGCCGGCGCTCACGCCAAGCTCGGCAATGTCTCGCGCCGTGCTGGGTGCGTCGTAGGCGGCGTACATCGCACCCAATGCAAAGGTTTTGCCGCTGCCGATCGCCCAGAAACGATCGAAGACGAAGACTTCACGATAGGAATACACGCCAAATATCCCCCGAGGGTTCGCAATCAGCGTCGTGATCTGCGAAGACTCGTAAGGATCGTCTTCTTCTTCCTTGATATTCAGGAAATATTTGTCTTTCAGGATCTGGTGAGCGCGAGTGAAGGTATCGAACACATCATCGCGGGAACCTAGCTTGCACTCATCCCCCATCTCGGCGAGGAGTTTTTTCATCACCGGAAAATGCGCGGTCGTTCCGGCCACCGCGATGTATGAATCACCCACCTGAAAAATCTTTTCATTGGCTTCATAAGCACTGGAGAGACGCGTATCGCCAAATGTCACCAGTGAATCAGCCGCGATGGCAATCTGATCATGCTTACGAACGACAACGCAGGTGGTCATGGTGGCTTACCCGTCAATATCAGAGCAGTGTCTTGCGCATGTCGGCCAGTACCTCAGCCAGATACACGGTGAAACGCGCACCTAGCGCGCCGTCAACCACGCGATGGTCATACGACAGCGATAAGGGCAACATCAGCCGTGGCGCAAACTGCTTGCCATCCCAGACAGGCTTGATCTCCGACTTGGACAAGCCGAGGATTGCAACTTCCGGCGCATTGATGATGGGCGTGAATGCCGTACCCCCGATGCCGCCTAGCGAGGAGATGGTAAAGCTCGCGCCCTGCATGTCGGCTGGTTTGAGTTTGCCCTCGCGCGCTTGTGCAGACAATTCGCCCATGTCTTGCGCGATCTCGGCCAGACCTTTCTGGTCTGCGTTCTTTACCACCGGTACCACCAGGCCCTGCGGCGTGTCTGCTGCAAAACCGATGTTGTAGTAGTGCTTGAGGATCAGGTTCTCTCCCGTTACATCCAGCGAGGCATTCAATGCAGGGAATTTCTTGAGCGCGGCGACACTGGCCTTGATGACGAACGCGAGCATGGTCAGCTTGACGCCAGACTTGGCGAGCGACTCGTTCGCGCTCTTGCGGAATTCCTCCAGCTCGGTGATGTCGGCCTGATCGAATTGCGTAACATGCGGGATCATCACCCAGTTACGGTGCAGGTTCGGGCCGCTGATCTTCTTGATACGTGAGAGTGGCTCCAGCGAGGTCTGCCCAAACTTGCTGAAATCAAGCGATGGCCAAGGCAGCAGGGACATCCCGCTGCCACTCGCGGCGGCGACCGGTGCTGTCGCAGCACCTGCCATGACGCCCTTGACGAAGCCCTGCACATCTTCCAGCAGAATCCGGCCTTTGGGACCTGTGCCATTGACTCGCGCAAGATCGACGCCAAGTTCGCGTGCAAATTTGCGCACCGAGGGTGAGGCATGCGAACGCTGGCCAGCAGCAGCTTCGGCTGCTCTCGACTGTGCGGAGCTCGCCGCCGCTGACGTTGCCGGTGCACTTGAAGGCGCCGGCGCAGTGGCTGCCGCAGGTGAGGCTGCAGGCGAGGATGGCGGTGTTGCTACTGGTGCTGATGCCGGGGCTGGCGCCACGGCAGATACCGCATCGCCAGAGGCTTCCAACAAGAGAATCAGCGAACCCTCCGCGACTTTGTCACCGAGCTTGACCTTCAGCTCTTTCACGACGCCGGCATGGCTGCTCGGTATCTCCATGCTGGCCTTGTCGGATTCGACAGTGATCAGTGATTGCTCGGGCTTGACTGCGTCGCCCGGCTTGACCAGCAGTTCGATGACTTCCACTTCCTTGAAGTCGCCGATGTCAGGCACCTTGATTTCTACTTGACTCATCTTCTTGCTCCGTGATGTCACTACTTCTTTTTGCGGAGGGGGTCTGACGCTCGAGAGCGACAAGACGCGGGCTTGTTATTCACGAGAAGCGCCGCAAGCTGAACCGCCTGCGGCACCGTTACCGTGGGCTACTAAAATTTACTGAAAAACAGGATTGGGCTTGTTCGGGTCAATGCCGTATTGCTGCACGGCCTTGGCCACCACCGATGCATCAATACTGCCCTCGTCCGCCAGCGATTTGAGCGCGGCAACGGTAACGAAATACCGATTGACCTCGAAAAATTCTCTGAGCTTGGCACGCGTGTCCGAGCGACCGAAGCCATCCGTACCAAGTACCTTGTAGCTGCGTCCTTTGGGCAGGTAAGCACGGATCTGCTCAGCATAGGTGCGCATGTAATCCGTGGCCGCGATCACGGGACCTTCGGAGGAGCCCAGCGCCTGCGTGACATAAGGGACGCGAGGCGTTTTTGCGGTGGGATTCAACAGGTTCCACCGCTCGACATCCTGACCATCACGCGCAAGCAGGGTGAAGGACGGTGCTGACCAGATATCGGCGGCGATATCCCAGTCTTTTTCCAGCAATTCAGCGGCGGCGATGACTTCCCGAAGGATGGTGCCCGACCCCATCAGTTGTACCTTAAGCTTGGCTTTCTTTGCCGAAGATGGTTGCAGCAGATACAGCCCTTTGAGGATGTTCTCTTCCTGTCCCGGCTTGAGGCCCGGATGGCTGTAGTTCTCGTTCATCAGGGTGATGTAATAAAACACATCTTCCTGATTTTCAACCATGCGCTTCAAGCCATTCTGAATGATCACAGCGACCTCGTGCGCGAAGGTTGGATCGTAGGGAATGCAGTTTGGTATTGTCGATGCCATCACATGGCTGTGGCCATCTTCATGCTGCAGACCTTCGCCATTGAGTGTCGTTCGCCCGGCAGTGCCGCCCAGCAGGAAGCCGCGAGCGCGCATGTCGCCCGCCGCCCACGCGAGATCACCGATGCGCTGTAAACCGAACATCGAGTAGAAAATGTAGAACGGGATCATCACCCGGTTGTTCGTCGAATACGAGGTCGCTGCCGCGATCCAGGAACTCATGGCGCCGGCTTCATTGATACCTTCTTGCAGGATCTGTCCGGCTTTATCTTCGCGGTAGTAGCTGACCTGGTCTTTATCGACCGGTTCATACAGCTGGCCTTGCTGGCTGAAGATGCCGATCTGACGGAAGAAGCCCTCCATGCCGAATGTGCGTGCCTCATCGACGAGAATGGGCACCACACGCGGACCAAGAGTGGCATCACGCAGCAAGACGGTCAACGTCCGCACATAGGCTTGGGTCGTCGAGATCTCGCGACCCTCGGCGGTGGCATCCAGCACCGGCTGAAAGGCTGAGAGCGGCGGGACACTCAGGGTTTCTTCGGCAAGGCGACGGCGCTGCGGCAAATACCCGCCGAGTTGCTTGCGGCGCTCGTGCAGATATTTCATTTCCGGTGCATCGTCCGCGGGTTTGTAGAACGGCACTTCATGAAGTTTGTCGTCGGGCACAGGGATGCCAAATCGGTCGCGCATTTCGCGAATAGCTTCGTCATCAAGCTTCTTGGTCTGGTGCGCGGTATTGCGTGCTTCACCCGATTTGCCCATGCCGTAACCTTTGACGGTTTTCACCAGTAGTACGGTGGGCTGTCCCTTGTGCTCCTGCGCTTGCTTGTAAGCGGCATAAATCTTGTGCGGATCATGACCGCCGCGCAGCAGGCGCCAGATGTCATCGTCCGACATGTTTGCGACGAGCTCCAGTGCTCTGGGGTGCTTGCCAAAGAAATACTTGCGCACGTAAGCGCCATCCTTGGCCTTGTAATTCTGGTACTCGCCATCAACGGTTTCCATCATGATCCTCTGCAGCACGCCGTCTTTGTCGCGAGCGAGCAGATCGTCCCAGTTGGAACCCCAGATCACTTTGATCACGTTCCAGCCGGCACCGCGGAAATCAGCCTCGAGTTCCTGGATGATTTTGCCGTTGCCGCGAACGGGGCCATCCAGACGCTGCAGGTTGCAGTTGATGACGAAGATCAGGTTATCGAGCATCTCGCGGCCGGCCATGCCGATGGCCCCCATCGATTCCGGTTCATCCATCTCGCCATCGCCGCAGAATGCCCACACCTTGCGATTGGCGGTGTCGGCAATCTGGCGGGCATGCAGGTATTTCAGAAAGCGTGCCTGGTAGATCGCCATCAGCGGACCCAAGCCCATCGACACTGTCGGGGATTGCCAGAAATCCGGCATCAACTTGGGATGGGGGTAGGAAGACAGACCTTTGCCATCGACCTCGCGACGGAAATTCAGCATCTGGTCTTCGGAGATACGACCCTCGAGAAAGGCGCGCGCGTAAATGCCGGGGGAAGAATGTCCCTGGATGTACAGCGAGTCGCCGCCATGATGTTCGGTCGGTGCATGCCAGAAATGATTGAAGCCGATGCCCAGCATATTGGCCAGCGAAGCGAAGCTGGAGATATGGCCGCCCAGATCACCATCGGCACGGTTGGCCTTCACGACCATCGCCATCGCATTCCAGCGCATGTAGGAACGAAGACGCTCTTCGTATTCCAGATTGCCCGGGCAGTGCTCGCCAAGGTGCGCGGGAATCGTGTTGACATACGCCGTGTTGCTGGAAAAAGGAATATGCGCGCCCCGGCGGCGGGCCAGATCGACCATACGCTCCAGCAAATAGTGCGCGCGTTCCGCACCTTCCAGTTCGATCACGGATTCGAGCGCATCGAGCCACTCTTGCGTTTCCATGACATCGGGATCGTTCGCGGCTTGCGCCAGGATGTTATCGAGCTGGGCTGACATGATCAGGTCTCCTTGCTTTTGGTCGTGCCGGTAGGCAGTTGGCGGGCCGGGAGGCGGCCAGCATGGGGTTCATTCTGGCGGGTATCCGGGTTAGGCGGAAGTGTATCAGCACTGCTGATTTTTTCAAACTACGATATTAATTTTCATAATGCGGTATATAAACAAAAAGAAAACTTTTGCAGGCGCTACTCTAACGACTTGCCTCTGCGGCGTCGATGCAGAACGACGAGGCTTTGCACGGCATCAAAAAAGCCCGCCCCGTATAATCGGGTTTTCCCTCATCCGTCTCTCTTCTTCCCATGACCGCACATATCATTGACGGGAATCTTCTTTCCAAAAAGCTCCGCTCCGAGGTCGCGGAGCGCGCAGCGGCACTCGCGGCGAAAGGCAGACGGCCGGGCTTAGCCGTGGTTCTGGTGGGCGACAACCCGGCCTCACAGGTTTATGTACGCAACAAAATCAAGGCCTGCGAGGACAACGGGATTCATTCGGTATTGGAAAAGTACGACGCCAGTTTTTCCGAGGCGGAGTTGCTCGCGCGCGTGGCGGCACTGAACAAGGATCCTCAGATTCACGGCATCCTGGTGCAACTGCCCTTGCCCGCGCATATCGACTCACACAAGGTCATCGAAGCCATCGCAGCCGAAAAAGATGTGGATGGTTTTCATATCAGCAATGCCGGACTGCTGATGACCGGTCAACCGCTGTTTCGCCCCTGCACGCCGTATGGCGTGATGAAAATGCTCGAATCGATCAACTACCCGATTCGAGGCGCGCATGCCGTGGTGATCGGCGCATCGAATATCGTTGGCAAGCCGCAGGCAATGCTGCTCCTGCAAGCGGGCGCCACCGTCACCCTCTGCAACTCCAAGACGCGCGACCTCGGTCATCACACCCGTGATGCAGATATTCTGGTCGTGGCGACCGGCAAGCGGAACATCGTGACCGCAGATATGGTCAAGCCAGGAGCCGTGGTGATCGATGTCGGCATGAACCGCGACGACGCCGGCAAGCTTTGCGGCGATGTGGACTACGGCCCCTGCGCCGAGGTAGCAGGATGGATCACTCCGGTGCCCGGTGGTGTTGGCCCAATGACCATCACCATGCTGCTGGTAAATACCATCGAAGCCGCCGAACGTTACTGAACATTTGCATTGACTACCCACGAATCATGACTGACAACGCCTTGCTGGATTTCTCGGATCTTCCCCGCTTTGATCATTTCAGACCCGAGCACGTCACGCCGGGGATCAGCCAACTGCTGCACGAGGCCCGCGCAACGGTGGCGGCACTGGAGGCCCCCGATGCGCCGTCCAGCTGGGATGGTTTTGTCACGCCGCTCGGTGACCTGCTCGAGCGGCTGGGGCGCGCATGGGGTGTGGTGGGCCACCTCAATGCCGTCGTCGACACACCGGAACTGCGCGCTGCCTACAACGAGACCCTGCCCAAAGTCACCGAGTTCTGGACCGAGCTCGGTCAAAATCTCAAGTTGTTCGAGAAATACAAGGCGCTGCAAGGTAGCGCCGAGTATCAAACGCTCAATCGTGCACGCAAAAAGATTGTCGACAATGCGATCCGTGATTTTCGTCTGGGGGGTGCCGAGCTCTCCGAGGATAAGAAGGCGCGCTTTGCCGAGATACAGGAGCAGCAGGCTGCCCTATCGACACGCTTTTCCGAAAACGTGCTCGATGCCACCAATGCCTATGAATTTCTTGTCGATGATGAAAACCGCTTGCGCGGATTGCCGGAGGATGTGAAGCAAGCCGCCCGCACCTCGGCCGAGCGTGAAGGCAAGAACGGTTGGCGCTTTACCCTGCATTTCCCGTCGTACTTCCCGGTGCTGCAATATGCGGACGACCGCCTGCTGCGAGAAACGCTGTATCGCGCCAGCGCGACCAAGGCCTCCGAGCTGGGCGCGAATCCCGACTGGGACAATACCCAAAATATTACTGAGATCCTGAAGCTGCGAGACGAAGAATCGAAACTTCTGGGCTATGCCAATTTCGCCGACGTGTCGCTGGTGCCGAAGATGGCCACCTCGCCGCAACAAGTGATCCAATTCTTGCAGGATCTGGCCTCGCGCGCACGTCCCTTCGCCGAAAACGATCTGGCAGAACTGAAAGCCTTCGCCAAAGCGGAGCTCGGGCTGGACAAGCTCGAAGCCTGGGACATGGCCTATGTATCGGAAAAATTGCGCGAGAAGCGTTATGCGTTCTCCGAGCAGGAGGTGAAGCTCTACTTCCCCGAAAACAAAGTGATCGGTGGCTTGTTTCGCCTGATACAAAACATGTTCGGCGTCGAGATTAAGCCTGACCAGAGCCCGGTCTGGCATGCCGACGTGAAGTTTTATCGCATCGAGAAAAAAGGGAAGCTGATCGGGCAGTTCTATCTCGATCTGTATGCTCGCAAAGGCAAGCGGGGCGGCGCATGGATGGATGATGCTCGTGGCCGCAAGAGCCTCAGTGGTGATGTGCAGACGCCAATCGCTTACCTTACCTGCAATTTCAGCGAGCCGGCGGTAGTCGATGGCGTGGCAAGACCGGCATACTTCACGCACGACGAAGTCATTACGCTATTCCACGAATTCGGGCACGGCTTGCACCACATGCTGACAGCCGTTGATGAATTGGGGGTGTCCGGTATCGCGGGCGTCGAATGGGATGCGGTGGAGTTGCCATCGCAGTTCATGGAAAACTTCTGCTGGGAGTGGGATGTCCTGCAGCACATGACCGCACACGCTGAATCAGGCGAGACGCTGCCGCGCGCGCTGTATGACAAA
The DNA here is from genome assembly GCA_900299005.1 of Oxalobacteraceae bacterium. Classification (GTDB taxonomy): domain Bacteria; phylum Pseudomonadota; class Gammaproteobacteria; order Burkholderiales; family Burkholderiaceae_D; genus Pernthalerella. The sequence continues at coordinate 31,816 of OMID01000031.1, read as the reverse complement.
ATGATTGCTGCGAAAAATTTCCAATCCGGTTTGCAGATGCTAAGACAAGTCGAATTTTCGCTCTTCGATATGCATCTGCACTTTGATTACGATCCCAACACCGGCAAAACCGTGGCCGACGTCCTGGCCGAGGTGCGGCATCGCGTGGCCGTTATTATCCCGCCAGCATTCAACCGCTTCCAGCATTCGTTCTCGCATATCTTTGCGGGTGGCTATGCGGCGGGCTATTACAGCTATAAATGGGCCGAGGTGTTGTCAGCTGATGCCTATGGCGCCTTCGAGGAGGCACAAGGCGATCCGAATCGTCTGGCCGAGACCGGACTGGCCTTCCATCGCGAAATACTCGCAGTGGGCGGCTCCCGTTCAGCACTCGAATCGTTCACCGCGTTTCGTGGTCGCGAGCCCAGCATTGATGCCCTGCTCCGGCACAACGGCATGGTGTCAGCCCAGCCACGGTGAAATGTCATGACGCGTGTCGACTTCCACAGCAAAGTGCCGGATAAAATTCTCTACGCCTGTCGTCTGGTGCGCAAGGCGCGCGCTGCGGATATGAAGATCGTGGTGCATCTTGAAGATGCCCAGCAGCAGCAAGCGCTGGACGAGGCACTGTGGACGTTCTCGGAGCAGGATTTTCTGCCGCATGTCAGCGCGACGGACACGCTGGCCGCGCAGACACCCATCCTGCTCACGCAGGATGCCAGTGACCCACTGCCCCATCATCAGGTACTGATCAATCTGTCTCGGCGAACCCCCGAGCACTTCGCGCGTTTCGAGCGGCTCTTCGAAATCTTGTCCACCGACGAGCAGGATCTCGCCGCCGGGCGTGACCGTTACAAGCAGTATCAGCAGCGTGGCTATCCCCTGACCCACTTCGTGGCGGACACAACATGAACCCACCCAACCAGCACGAGTCTGACATCCCTCTGCTGACCGACATCCTCGACGAGGACTCAGCCGGTACCAGCCCGGCGGCCCAGACTGCCGCCAGTGAAGCCGCTGCTGCCGATGCCGAGCTGTTGCGCGAGATAGAGGAAGAAATCAGTGCGAGGATCGCCGCGGAACTTTCCGATCAGATTCCCGTTCTGATAGAAGCTGCGCTGCATGAACACCTGCCCCAGGCCGTGGGCTCAAAACTGCAGGCAGAGATCATGACCGCGCTGGCTGCTACCTTGCCGCTGGCGGCAGAGGCGGCTACCGAACAAGTCTCAGGCACGCTAGCGCAAGAACTTGGCGCGCTGCTTGAACAGCGACTGGAGTCGCGGGTGCGCGAGGTGGTTGCTCAGGAGTTCTCGCGGCTGCAGTCATGAACATGAATTCAGACGTGCAGAGATCGCCGATCGCCTGTGGCGCAAATGACGCCGCAAGCCCGTTCGGGATTCGTACAATTCCGTTGAATCCTTAAACAGCTCAGGCGGCAAAGCTTCAGTCAAGCCGCATCACCCCCGACAACACGGAAAGATTCAATGAAAGTCATCGTTCTGGGCGCTGGCATCATCGGCACCGCTTCGGCCTGGTTCCTGCAAAAAGCCGGCCACGACGTCACCCTCATCGACCGCCAACCCGGCGCTGCTCAGGAAACCAGTTTTGCCAATGGCGGACAGATCTCTGTCTCGCACGCGGAACCCTGGGCCAATCCCTCCGCGCCGCTAAAAGTCCTTCAATGGCTGGGCCATGAAGATGCGCCACTGCTGTTCAGGCTCCGTCCCGAATGGCTGCAGTGGCGCTGGGGCATGGCATTCCTGCGTCAGTGCACGCCGGGTCGCACGGCCCACAATATCCGCCAGATCGTCGCTATCGCCGAGTACAGCCGGCAAACTTTGCAATCGGTGCGCGCCGAGACCGGCATCCGTTATGACGCCGAAACCCGCGGCATTCTGCATTTCTACACCGACCCGCGAGAATTCGAACAATCATTGCCAGCGGCGCAGTTGATGCGCGAGCTCGGCTGCCCCCGCCAGACGGTGAGTGCAGACGACGTGATTCGCATCGAGCCATCCTTGGCACCGGTGCGGCACAAAATCGTGGGTGGCGATTTTACGGCCACCGATGAATCCGGCGATGTGCATACATTCACCGTCGGACTGGCCGACAAATGTGCAGAAGCTGGTGTGCAGTTCCTTTTCAATCATCTCGTCACACGCCTGCTGACCGAGGGTACTGGTTCGGCAGCGCGCATTTCGGGTGTGGAAGTCATCGATGATCACGGTTGCCATCAAATCCTGCATGCTGATAGTGTGGTGCTGGCCATGGGCAGCTTCTCGCCGCGGCTGCTCAAACCACTAGGCATCGATCTGATGATCTACCCGGGCAAGGGGTATTCAGCGACGTACCGCGTGCTGGACCCCGCGCTTGCACCCCGCGTCTCGCTCACCGATGATGGTCACAAGCTGGTGATTTCTCGCCTGGGTGATCGCTTGCGTGTTGCCGGAACCTGCGAGATCAATGGCTATTCACGAGAGCTCAACCCCGTGCGCTGCGAGGCGATCACTCGTCGCACCCAGGCATTGTTTCCCGGTGCTTGCGATTACGAGCAAGCGCAGTACTGGGCGGGACTGCGCCCACTCACACCGTCCAATGTGCCCTACATCGGCAGGACAAAGTACGCCAACCTCTACTTGAATACTGGTCACGGCACCCTAGGCTGGACGATGGGCTGTGGCTCGGGCCGTGCGATCGCAGAGATCGTCTCGGGCCGACGACCCGATGTCGATTTTGAGTTCACCGGCATGCACTCGCGTACTCGTCCCGGCAGCGCCTCCCCACTACCCACTCCTGCCACCCGCACCTGACTACCCGCCACGGGCAAATCGAAGATAATTCGGGTTTTCCCCACAGGAGGATTTATGCGCTTCACTCCCACACTGTTGTCGGTCACGGTACTGCTGTCGGTATCAGTCCATGCGCAGGAACAGCTCGTCAAGATTGGGCACGTTGCGCCCCTCTCAGGGCAGATCGCGCACCTGGGCAAGGATAATGAGAACGGCGCGCGCATGGCGATCGATGCACTCAATGCCAAAGCACTCACGATAGGCGGAAAGAAGATCAAGTTCGCGCTGCTCGGTGAAGATGATGCCGCGAACCCTCAGCAGGGCACGGCCGCTGCCCAGAAATTGGTGGATGCAAAAGTTAACGGCGTGATTGGTCATCTCAACTCGGGCACGACGATACCTGCCTCCAAAATCTACCATGACGCAGGCATACCGCAAATCTCGCCTTCGGCCACCAACCCCAAATACACGCAGCAGGGGTTCAAAGGAGCTTTTCGCGTGGTTGCCAACGATGGGCAGCTCGGTGGCGCCCTTGGTCGCTATGCCGCCGGCACGCTGAAAGCGAAGAACATTGCAATCATTGATGACCGCACCGCCTACGGCCAGGGCGTGGCCGATGAATTCGCGAAAGCGGTCAAAGCTGCGGGGCTGACCATCATCAGCCGTCAATACACCAACGACAAAGCAACCGACTTCAATGCAATTCTCACGGCGATCAAAGGCAAAAATCCGGATCTCGTGTTCTTCGGCGGCATGGATGCCGTCGGTGGGCCGATGCTAAGACAAATGAAACAACTGGGCATGGCAGCCAAGTTCATGGGCGGTGACGGCATTTGCTCGGAGCAGTTACCTTCCCTGGCCGGCGAAGGCATGGCTGACGGCCAAGTGGTCTGCGCCGAGGCGGGGGGAGTCGAGGATAGCCAGAAAAAAGGGCTGGAAGAATTCCGCGCGGCTTACAAGAAAAAATTCGGCATTGAAGTCAAATTGTATGCCCCCTATGTCTATGATGCAGTGATGGTGATGGTGGCTGCGATGCAAAAGGCCGGTTCTGTCGAACCTGCCCAATATCTTCCGGAGTTGGCAAAAACTCGCTACCAGGGCGTGACTGGCCCAATTGAATTTGATGAGCGCGGAGACATGAAGCACGGGACATTGACGCTCTACACCTTCAAATCAGGGAAGCGCTCGCAGATCGCCGTGACGAAGTGAACGATATCGCGCTGTTCGCGGGAAAACAAAAAAGCGCTCCGCAGAGCGCTTTTTTCTTGGGCGGATGAGCCGATTACTTCAATGACAAAATCCACTTCACCAGCGTCTTGGCTTCGGCCGCCGACACCTGCGGATTCGCAGGCATCGGGATTTGGCCCCAGACGCCGCTGCCACCTTTCATGACCTTCTGGGCCAGCTTGTCTTCGGCGCTCTTGTCGCCCTTGTATTTGGCCGCCACTTCTTTATAGGCAGGGCCCACCAGCTTGCTATCGACTGCGTGGCAAGCCAGGCAGTTCTTTTCTTTTGCGAGCTGCTCGCTGGCGAATGCTGCGTTGGACATCAGCGCGCCGAATGCAAGCACAGCAACCAGAATACGTTTCATGTCACTCTCCATTGATTTGTTGACGGTGGGATTTTACCTGCTTTTGTCATCCTGCTCAGATGGCAATCTATCACCGACGCCTGATTCTTGCAGGCGCTCCTTACATCCGTTCACAAAAAGCGGCCACCACCGGGGGGCGTGGGTCTGCCGCTTACGAGCGCCAATTAGTGGGCTGGCAATTTTTCGGTTTATTCACCGAGACCCCGCTTGACAATCAGCCCGTCACCGCGCCCTTGCTGGCGGTCGATGCCAATTTGGCAAACTTAGACAATACGCCCCGGGTGTAGCGTGGCTGGGGTGCCTTCCATGCCGCGCGGCGGCGCGCGATTTCCTCCTCGGGGACGTTCAGCTGGATCAGCAGCTGGTGGGCATCGATGGTGACCGAATCCCCTTCATGAACCAGCGCGATCGCGCCACCAACAAAAGCCTCTGGCGCAACATGGCCCACCACCATGCCCCAGGTCGCACCGGAAAAACGACCATCGGTGATCAGGCCGACGGATTCGCCCAGCCCTTTACCAATCAGCGCCGAGGTTGGCGACAGCATTTCGGGCATCCCCGGCCCCCCCTTGGGTCCGAGATAACGCAGTACCACGACGTCGCCGGGCTTGATCTTGTCGGAGATGATGGCTTCCATCGCCGAGGGCTCGTCATCAAACACCCGCGCCGGGCCGGTGATGACCGGGTTTTTCAGGCCGGAGATCTTCGCAACGCAGCCTTCGGTGGCGAGATTCCCTTTCAGGATGGCCAGGTGGCCCTGCTTGTACAGTGCGTTGTCGATCGTGCGGATCACATCCTGGCCCGCCGGCGGCAGATCAGGGACGTCCTTGAGTTCTTCGGCCAGCGTCTTGCCAGTGATGGTCATGCAATCGCCATGCATCAGGCCGGCATTAAGCAGGATCTTCATCACTTGGGGCACGCCACCCGCCTTGTGCAGATCGGTGGCGACATATTCACCCGAGGGTTTGAGGTCGCAGATCACGGGGATCTTTTGGCGCATGCGCTCGAAATCGTCAATTGTCCACTCGACATCGGCGGCGTGCGCGATGGCGAGATAGTGCAGTACTGCATTGGTCGACCCTCCCGTTGCCATAATTACGGCCACCGCGTTTTCGATTGACTTGCGGGTGATGATGTCTCGCGGACGAAGGTTCTTTTTGACCGCCTCGACCAGTACGCGCGCCGACGCTGCAGTGGACTGCGTCTTCTCATCGTCCGGGTTGGCCATGGTCGAGGAATACATCAACGACATCCCCAGCGCCTCGAAGGACGAAGACATGGTGTTGGCGGTGAACATGCCACCGCAGGAGCCCGTGGTCGGGCAGGCATTGCGCTCTACGCCATCGAAATCTTCCTCGGACATCTTGCCGGCGGTGAACTGACCCACGGCCTCGAAGGCCGACACGATGGTCAGGGTCTGGCCTTTCCATTGACCGGGTTTGATCGTGCCACCATACACATAGATACTGGGCACGTTGGTGCGTGCGATCGCAATCATCCCACCGGGCATGTTCTTGTCGCAACCGCCGATCACCACGCAACCATCGAGCCACTGACCCTGCACGCAAGTCTCGATGCAGTCGGCAATCACCTCGCGCGAAATCAGCGAGTACTTCATGCCCTCAGTGCCCATCGACATACCGTCAGAGATGGTCGGCGTGCCGAACACCTGCGGGTTTGCGCCAGCTGCGCGGGTCGCCTCGATGGCGGCATCGGCGAGTTTCTGCAGACCTGAATTACACGGGGTGATGGTCGAGTGGCCATTCGCAATGCCGATCATGGGCTTGTTGAAGTCTTCCTTCTGATAGCCCATGGCGTAATACATCGAGCGGTTCGGGCTGCGGTTCACGCCCTGAGTAATATTCTTCGAACGATCATTGCCGGCCATGCGGATTCTCCAAAATAAGGTCCCCTGAGGGTGTGGCTGTGCGCGGTTTGTCCGAGCGCAAACAGCCCGAACCCGACACGATGCCTTGCGTACATCCAATTGTCAAATATATGATTTTGGCATTATTAATATAATTTACGAATCACAGGCTCGCGCAGGCAGATTACGGCCGCGCCCGCACTCGCTACCCGCCATGATTCCCGAGCTCCGTCAGCTTCGCTACTTCCTATCCGTCGCCGAAGAGTTGCACTTCGGTCGGGCAGCACGCCGGCTGCACATGACCCAGCCGCCCCTCTCGCAAGCAATACAGGCCCTGGAATCACAACTGGGCGCACCGCTGTTCGAGCGTTCGCGACGAAGTGTGGCACTCACTGCGGCCGGACGCGCTCTCGTGCCCGAGGCACGGCGGTTGCTGCTGCAGGCCGAAGGATTGAAATCCGTGGTGCAGCGGGCCGCTGCCGGCGAATCGGGACGGCTGTCCCTGGGCTTCGTATCTAGCGCGGATTACAGCGTACTGCCGCAATCGCTGCGCGAGTTCCGCACGGCCTACCCGGGTGTGCAGCTCGATTTGCAGGAAGCCACCAGCGACGTGCAAGTCGATCTGCTGGCTTCGGGCAAGCTCGATCTCGGCATCCTCATCCCCCCGCTGCCCGACAAGCTCAAATCCGAACTTGACTATCTGCCGCTGCTAACCGAGCCGCTGGTATTGGCGCTTGCAGAAAACAGTAAGCTCGCTCAGCAACAAGGCAAGATCTCGCTCACGCAGTGCGCAGGACTGCCACTGATCATTTTTCCGCGCAGACTCGCGCCCGCCTTTCATGACCAGATACTGGGATGTTTCCGGGATACGGGTGTGACACCCCTGATCGGGCAAGAGGCGATACAGATGCAAACGATCATTGGCCTTGTTTCCGCAGGCATGGGCATCGCACTTGTGCCACAATCCGTCTCCAACCTCAAGCGCCCGGGCGTGGAGTACCGTGCCTTCAGGGAGGCGAGCCCGCTGATGGAAATCGGGCTTGCGTGGCGACGCGACAATCCCTCGCCGGTGCTCGCCGCCTTTCTCGAACTGATGCAAAAGACCCGCTGAATGCTGATTCATCCGCTGCCTGATCCCATTGCCATTAGCATCGGACCTCTCGCAATACGCTGGTACGGGATCATGTACCTGATTGCTTTCGTGCAGTTCATCATTCTTGGGCGCATTCGAATCAAACAACCGCACATGGCCAGCGCTGGCTGGAGCAAAGCGGATCTGGAGGACATGCTCACCTACGGTGTGCTTGGCGTGATCATCGGCGGACGGCTTGGCGAGGTGGTGTTCTATCACCCGAATTATTATCTTCAGCACCCTCAAGAGATACTCGCCGTATGGAATGGCGGCATGTCATTTCATGGCGGCTTTCTCGGCGTAATGGGAGCTATGGGCATCTGGGCAAGGCTTCATGGCCGTCGGCTGATGGAGGTCATGGACCTGATAGCGCCGTTAGTCCCGCTGGGTTATGCGGCAGGGCGCATCGGGAATTTCATCAATGCCGAATTACCCGGTCGCGTCGCCGATGCCAGCCTGCCGTGGGCCATGATATGGCCGAATGTCGATACGCAGCCGCGACATCCCTCGCCCCTGTATCAGTCCTTGGTCGACGGTGTTCTGCTGTTCATCGCGCTGTGGATCTATTCACGCAAACCACGACCTTATCTGGCCGTCAGCGGCGTATTTGCTGCGGGCTACGGCGTTGCCCGCTTCATGACTGAATACTTCCGCACACCAGACTATGAAGTTTTTATCGGGCCATGGATCCTCTCCGCAGGACAGCTCTTGTCGCTGCCAATGATCATGCTGGGCATGGCCCTGCTTGTCATCGCTTATAAAAATTCACAGACATCCGCATGAATGCCAACCTGTACGCTTTGTTTCGCTCACGTTTCCCGCACGATCTGGATGATTGCTGGCTTGAGACGCATGATGGCAATTACTACAGCTGGCGCGATCTAGAGCGCGGCACCGCAAAAATCGCCAATTTACTAGCCAGCCTGAATCTGCCGGCAGGCTCACGCATTGCAGCACAAGTCGAAAAATCACCTGAAGCATTGATGCTGTACCTGGCGACGGTACGCGCAGGCTTTATCTACCTGCCATTGAACACCGCCTATCGCGCAGACGAGATGGCCTATTTCATCGACAACGCGACGCCCGCCGTGCTGGTCTGCTCCCCATCGAACTTTGGCTGGCTGTCACAAATCGCTTTTCGCAAAGGCACAAAGCATCTGTTCACACTTGACGAGCCCAGAGCGGGCCGCAACAGCGGTAGCCTGTTGGCGCGTGCCGTCCATCATGCGGATACCTTCAACACGGTTCACCAAGGTGAAGACGATCTTGCGGCAATTTTGTATAGCTCGGGCACGACGGGGCGCAGCAAGGGCGCGATGCTCAGCCATGGCAATCTGGCCTCGAACATCCGGGTATTGCACCAGGCTTGGCGATGGCAGCCCGGCGATGTGCTGTTGCATGCGTTGCCGCTGTTCCATATTCATGGCTTATTCGTCGCCGCGCATGGCGCCCTCATGAACGGCAGCAAGATGATCTTCCTTCCCAAATTTGACAGTGGCGCTGTCCTGCGCCATCTGCCCAGAAGCACGGTATTCATGGGTGTGCCCACGTATTACGTCAGGCTCTTGAGTGATCCCGCATTCGACAGCCATGTATGCGCATCAATGCGCCTGTTCGTGTCTGGCTCTGCACCTTTGCTGGCAGACACCTTCGACGAATTTGCACGACGCACCTCTCATACCATTCTTGAACGCTACGGCATGAGCGAAACCGCTATGCTCACCTCAAATCCCTACGAAGCGAAGCGCAAGGCAGGCACGGTCGGCCCGTCACTGCCAGGCGTGTCGGTTCGGGTAATGAATGGGGATGGTCAGCCCTGCGCTGCCAATGAGATTGGCGACATCCAGGTCAAGGGCCCCAACGTCTTCAAGGGTTACTGGCAAATGCCCGAAAAAACTGCTGAAGAATTCACAGCAGATGGCTACTTCAAAACAGGCGATGTGGGCCGTTTCGATCATGAGGGCTATCTCTCCATCGTCGGGCGCAGCAAAGACCTGATTATCTCCGGGGGCTACAACGTGTATCCCAAAGAGATCGAGTCGGTGATTGATGAGATGCCCGGCGTGCTGGAGTCTGCTGTCATTGGGGTCAGTCATACGGATTTTGGGGAGGCGGTCACCGCCGTCGTGGTGCCTCGCGAGGGTGCTGTGCTCTCCGAAGCGGTAATCATTGAATCGCTCAAGCAGAAGATCGCCAACTTCAAAGTGCCCAAGCGCGTCCACGTGATAAGCGAACTGCCGCGAAACACCATGGGCAAGGTGCAGAAAAATGTATTGCGGGAGCGTTTTGGTTAAGGAAAGGCTAATCAAACACCGCACGATTTCTCCTTTAGGAAATCGCGGCAAGCCCCTGATGTGGCAGGCTCCCGCGTCGCACTGCGATGCCAGCTCGCCCTAACATGGGGTTTTCTTCAGTGTCTACTCAAGTCCTCGGATCACCGAAATGCTTTGTACGCCATATAGCCGGCCAGCGCGTACAGCACGATGGCAAATACTTTTTTCAGACTCTTGACCGGCAAGGCATGCGCTGTCTTTGCCCCCAGCGGCGCCGTGAACACGCTGGCTACTGAAATGACCAGCAGCGCGGGCACGTAGATAAAGCCCAATGAGCCAGTGGGCAATCCCGGTTCTCGTAAGCCAAAATAAATATTCGACAGTGTGCCCGCGAGCGCAATCGGGAAACCCAGCGCGGCGCTGGTGGCCACTGCATTGTGAATCACCACATTGCACCAGGTCATGAAGGGGACGGAAATAAAACCGCCGCCTGCTCCGACCAATCCCGACAACACGCCAATCACGGTACCCGCACCCAGCATGCCCGCTGGCGGCGGCAATTCACGCGTGGGCTTGGGCTTTTTGTCGAACAGCATTTGTGTCGCGGAGAACCCGACAAAGATCGCGAAGAACATGGCAAGCCCGGATGAACTCAGCTTCGCGCCTATCCACGGCCCTACCCAGGACCCGATCAAGATGCCCGGTGCCAGCAGTTTCACGACCGGCCACAGCACGGCGCCCCGCTTGTGATGGGCACGGACCGACGAGAGCGAGGTGAACATGATGGTGGACAGCGAAGTCGCAATAGCGACATGAACAACAAGCTCCTCGGGGAAGCCCCGCGCGGCCAGCAGCATGGTAATGAAGGGTACCATCAGCATGCCCCCGCCGATGCCCAGCAAACCCGCAGCAAAACCCGTGAAGGTACCCAACACCAGAAATGACATGATCAGTAAGAAATCCATGCACAGCTTTCAGCGCGATGACTGGTTGATGATCAAGGAGTGCAATCAGCCAGCGTCTTGACAATAAAATGCCACTCGATCGGCGTCACCGGTGTGATCGAGAGGCGATTACCCCGTCGAAGAATGATCATCCCGGCAAGCTCGGCATGCTCACGCAATTGCGCCAAGCTGATCAATCGTGTTTTTAGTCTGGCCTTAACATCCACCAGCAGCCAGCGCGGATTCGCGGGATCAGACGCGGGATCGTAATAGGGATTTTTACGATCGAATTGCGTGGGATCCGGATACGGGGTACTCGCCACTTCGGCCAGCCCGGCGATCCCCGGCTCGGGGCAGCTGGAATGATAGAACAGCACGCCATCACCGATACGCATCTCGTCGCGCATGAAATTGCGCGCCTGGTAGTTGCGAACGCCAGTCCAGGCAACCGTGCGGCCTTCGGCAGTCAGCGCATCATCAATGCTGGTCTCGTCGGGCTCGGATTTCATCAGCCAGTAGCGCATGCTGCTCCGGTTCTTGTCGTTCGTTTTTGTCGGGATTGGCGAGTCAGCGGCGCACATAAAAAAAGCGGCTGCACGTGATGCAACCGCTCGATGTTCAAGCCCCGCCTGTGCCGCTGTGCCGGCATCCTGAACCTGACGGTTCAAGGTGGCTACAGTAGTTCAATATTGGGATCGTCGGACGAGCGACGTTCACGCCTACTGAACGAATCCCGCAGCCTATGCACGTGAATGGTTCAAGGAATATATGGCAATCGCGAACACGGCAGGAGTACTCAGTCTACCGCAAACAGCCTTCGTGTCAAAGATTTTCGAGAGACTTGAAAAAAAATCAGAACAATTTTTCCTGCGGCGCAAGCGCCGTGTCAAGGATCGCGTTCATTGATGTGATCTTCTCCCGCACCTCGGACAAGCTCATTGCCGAGAAGGGTCCACTCGCATTCCGCGACGCGAGGAAATCAGCAGCAATACCGAGTGCCGCCATCACCGCGATGCGATCCGTGCCTTTGATTTTGCCTGCATCGCGAATGGTGTTCATGCGCTCATCGAGGTAAGCGACTGCTTGCTTCAGCGCGAGTTCTTCACCCTCCTTGCAGGCAAGCCGGTAAGGCTGACCCATGATGGTGACGTCAAGCGTGGTCATGCAGCCTCCTGATCACTGGGAACGGGCATGGCATCGATCAGCGCCGCCACCCGATCATGCGCTTCTTTCATTCGGGCGGCCAGGCGAGCGTTCTCTTCCGTCAGCGCTCCCATGGAAGCGCGCAGCTCGGCGTTCTCGGAACGCAATGAAGCAGACAGCTCGGCCAGTTGCCTGACCTTGTCCAGCAAAGAAGAGAATTCGGAAACCATCTCGGCACTATAGTCGGCCGAGTGAATTTCCGTCAATACATTCAGGGACTTGTCACTGATTCTTCAGAATTTGCCTGAGTCGCGATGCGAAATTCGAAAGTATTTCTGCTGAAGCTGTCACCGGCGCCTGATGTTTTCATGGTGGACAACTGCACCAGGCGCCAAGCGCTGCTGGTAGGCCTGATACTCAGTCAACGCTACCCGATAGTCCAGCCATCGCTCGATCAGGCGGTTGGCGTGTGCCAGATTGCCGTGACGCTGCAAGTCGGCGGGATGCAGCGCCAGCCGCAAGACGGGAATGCCGCGCTCATGTAATGCCAGCCGAGAATACGCACTTCGCCAAAGCGCATCGCCCAGCGGATGACGCGTCGAATACGTGATCGTCGGTGCATCGATGATTCGTCCATCGGCAAGACGACGCCACCCGCGATACAGGCTCAGGTAGTCGAATCCCGCCTCCCGCACTGCCCTCATTCCCGCCGAATTGATCATCCATGCCGGCGGGACAAAGCCTTTTGCCTGCCAACCCTGCGCCGCCAGCCAGCGCAGGCCAAAACGCAAGCGCTCGCGAGCAGACAGCTCATCGAGCGCGGCAAATTCGCCCTCCGAGCGCGTCCATATCCGACGCTTCCACCAGTCCAGCATGCCGGCGGGCTGCTCATCCCAGTGCGTGTATCCATGCAAACAAAGCTCGTGACCCTGTGCCTGCATGGCGGCAATGGCCTCATGAAAGGGTGCCGCGCCGTGCAGAGCGGCATTGCCCTGACGATGCCAGTCGGGCACCAGCAGCAGCGTTATCGGAAGTTCACGCAGAACGGGCAAGCGCTCCATCAACTGCACGCACGCATGCCAGGTGGGCGCGGAGACATCATGGATTGAAACGCAAAAGGCAGGTCCGGACGCCATTGGCACGTCAGATCGGAAGGGATGCGATCGGACCGGAACAGGCCCGACCGCGTCCGAGAAGACTTTCGTAATGGCGCAACAGCTGAGGCATGATGCGGTCCCACTCGTAGGTGGCGACCGTTTTGTGCCGCGCCCTGCAACCCATCCCGACCAGGTCAGCGTCGGACAGTGCGCGTATGCCCTCGGCCAGCGATGCGCTACTGCCTGACGTCGTCAGCAAACCTGTGCTTGCATCCACTAGCTCGGCCACACCACCACCGGCAACACCAAGCACAGGCACACTGCAAGCCATCGCCTCGAGCACCACCAGCCCGAAGGTCTCGTGCTGGCCCGGGTGAACAAACAAATCACAGCCCCCTATCAGCGCCGCAAGCGACGCCGCATCCTGCTGATAGGGCAGGCAGCTCACTCGGCTTGATGCCGAGATCGGGTGTCCGTCGCCGATCAGCAGCAGATGATAGGGATTGCCCAGCATCTCAACGGCCGCGATCAGTGATCCCAGATTTTTTTCCCGCGAAAAGCGTCCGGCGTACACCAACAATCGGCAATCCGCGGCCAGACCCAACCGTCGCTTCAGCCAGCGGTCTCGATGATCCGGCGTGAACACCTGGGTATCCACACCCAGCGGCTGGTGCCTTGCCTGATGAATACCCATGGCCAGCAACTTCTGAAGACAGGTGCGGCTGGGCGCCAGCACAAGATCAAACTGCCCATAGAGTTTGCGAAGATAATTCTCTGCGGTCAGCTGACCCAGCAAGCCCACACGGCGCGAGACAAGCTGAGGCAAATCGGAATGATAGAACGCCAGCGCGGCAATGTTGAGCTTGTCTCGTACCTGCAGAGCGCTCCACGCAAACTGATACGGATCGCCTGCCTCGATCAAATGAGGCTGAAGACCCATCAATCGTCTCGTTGCCAGCGCTGCTGAGAGAGGCCAACGAAATCCCTGACTGAACGGAATGGGAATGCTGGGTATTGCGACCAGATCAGGGGTGTCCTCATCCTTGCTTGCCGGCGCGATAATGGTATGACGAACGGAACTTCGCGCCCGTAGCCAGCGCGATTTGGCGCGCAGGTAGGTCCTGACACCCCCGGTGCGGGCGGGATAGAAAAGACTGATGTCGACGAGATGCACGGGGACAGCTGGCGCGAGAGAATCTCGCAAGATAAAGCCTCAAGGCACATCGGTACTTGATGCGTATCAGTTGCCGCCAGCGATGGCACTGGCGCCATCTGGGTCATTTTCTTGCGCGCTGATCTCCCAAAGCTTGCCATCAACCGTAATCAGTGCAGTCCGAATTTGCCTGCCGGGGAACAGCGTGACGCAGGCTTCGCGGTAGCGCGACAGTTGCTGTCGATACGCATGACGTTCGCTATCAAGAAAATGACGCTTGTAATCGAGTACCCAAACGGCACGATCAATCATGACCAGCCTGTCGAGACGCAATAATACGCCCTGATGTATCAACACCATCTCGTTGCGTGCAAAGTCATGCTGCGCCGGATTAAAAAAGGAAGACAAGTGCGCAGATGAGAGCAGATTCTCTGCCTGCTCGCAAACGATCTGGGCTTGCGCGTCCGAGCATGTCAGCCATTGTGCAACGCGACGCGACGCCGGCACCTGCACTGGCCACTGCCCCGAGTTGGTCAGCCGCTCCATTAGGGCGTGCAGGCGCTTGCCTTCTGCAATGGCGACCGTCTCGTCTTCAGCTACCCTTAGCTGCGGTGGTGGAAGTTCAGGTGGCGCAAACACCGACAGACGAAATTCCCCATCGCTTTGCAAAGGTGTCGGGGCCGCTTGCGCAAGGGGACATGTTTCTGCAAACGCAAAACGCTGATACCAGCTGCCGCTCACGATACCATCGCCATCCTTGCCATCATGCACGCCGCTGATGATCAACTGCTGCTTTGCGCGGGTTGCGGCGACATATAAAAGATTCCAATTCTCCTGTCGCCGCAATGCCTCTTCTTCATTGAACAAGGCATCACGCGCCTGTCCGCGTTCCTTCGATTTGCCATATATCGACACATGCGTGGGCGCAGGCGATTCCTGCGGCCATACGCACAACATGCCACTCTCGTCGCCTCCCGGATCGCTGCAGTTAGCATCCAGTAGCACCACCACCTCTGCTTCCAATCCTTTTGCGCCATGGATCGTCATGATGCGCACGGCATCGAGCGCAGCATCGACGTCTGCTTCGTCAGGCGCCTCCTGCTCACGGCCTTTCTGCAGACGATCCAGCCGGTCGAGAAATCTTGCAATGCTCGGATAGCGTCCGGCATCGAGATCCAGTGACAGCGCTAGAAAAGCATCCAGATTGCCCAGCACCTGCGCGCGCATGAAGGTCGGCGTGCTGATGGCATAGCGTGCATGCAGCTCGCCTTCATGCATCACCAGATCCAGAAGGTCGTGCACCGGCAGTCGGGCGGCTGCGGGCAACCAGCGAGAGAGCAGGGAGACGGCACGCTGCAGGCTATCGCTTTGCAGTGAATCGCTCTTGCTCAGTAGCCGCTGCCACCAACTACCCTCGCCTGCGCGGGCGATCCGGATGAGGTCATCATCACTGGCCCCTACGATCGGCGATTTAAGCACCTGTGCCAGCGCGTGATCATCAGCATTGACTGTCAGCCAGCGCAGCAAGGCGATGAGATCGCTCACTTCGAGCGCATCCAGCAGGCCGCCACTGCGACTGGAGACAAAGGGCACGCCCGCTTCGCGCAATCCGCGCTCCGTATCGCGCAAATGTGTTCGACTACGCACCAGCATCAGGATGTCCGACCATAACAAGGGCTTCTCGCCCTGCCAGCGCTCGCGCGCCGCGTGCAGCGCCAGACCCGCCTGAAGACCTTCGCGACGGTGTCGCATATCCTCCATCTCAAGCGGAAATTCATGCAAAGGATCCCGCAGCGCAAAACCAGCCTCGGGGGCCGGTGGCAGCGGTTCGATCTGCACCAGCGGCAAGCGATAAACTTCGCCGGCAGTCTGTGCCTGGGTGGACTGCGGCCGATACCAATCATTGCCTTGCATGGCCTGGTTCAGCGCATTCACAAGCTTGATCGGATTACGACGTGTCTGGTGCGTACTAAGCGAATCGGCACCGCTGCGCATGAGCATGTGAGTGGCTGCCTGAAACACGCGCGGATCGGCGCGACGAAAACGATAGATGGACTGCTTGGGATCACCAACAATAAATACCGTGGGTCGCGCCGCATCCTCACCATAGGCCGCCAACCATGCCCGCACGATATGCCACTGCAGGGGATTCGTGTCCTGAAATTCATCGATCAGCACGTGGCGATAGCGCGAGTCCAGTCGCGATTGCAGATACGCGGCATGTGCGGGGTCAGTGATAAGCTCCCGAGCGAGCCACTCGAGGTCAGAAAAATCCAACACACGACGCTCGGTTTTCAGCGCCTGGTAATGTTCAAGACAAGCCTCGCCTACGCGAAACACGGCTTCATTGAGGCGGATCACGTTGATGTCATGACTTCGCCGCTCCAGGGAAATCAGCGTCCTGGCCAGTGCAGTCCAGTGATTCTCCAGCCATTGCTGATCAGCTTCGCCGAGCTTGTCGGTCAATGCCCGCGTGAGCGTGAGTTTTCTGGGCTCGGCCTTGGACGTGACCAACAAATCGTACAAGCGGCCAAAGCGGGCAAGATCGGCACCTGCACTCACCACGGTCTCGATTCCGCTGGCAACGTCTTGCTGCTTGGCCGTGCCCTGCCCCAGCAAGCGCGCCAGCCGGACGAATTGGGCAAGCAACTCATCCTCGCGCCACAGACTGAGTCGCGCGTCGCGCTCACCATCCTCGCCGCACAACACGCGCAGCGTTGCCAAGGGATCGCCCTGCCGGCGCGCGGCCCACCACTCGTTGCGACGAGTGATAAACGCGTCGATCAATTTCTTGCCGTTCCAGTCACCGGCAATTTCATAGATCGTCATGAGCGCCTCGCGCAGCGATGGCTTCTCGCTGCGGTCACTGCGATGTAACGACTGCATGAGGCGCTGCCATGCAGCCTCCAGCAATTCCGAGGTATTGTCTTCCAGCGCATACGCGTGCGGGATCCCGGAAGCGAGTGGCGCAATCTCCAGCAGACGCGCAAACCAGCTATGGAAAGTTTCGACTGACAGACCGATCGGGCTCGACAGCACTCGCTGATACAAGCCACGCGCCGTGGGCAGTAATCTCCTCGCATCCACGGCTGCCAGACCCCGCTGTTCCAGCAGCGTCAACGCCTGCTCTTCCGGGACCAGCGCCAGTTCCGCGAGCGAATCTTGCAGACGCTTGCGCATCTCCTGTGCCGCCTTGCGCGTGAAGGTGATGGCCAGCAGCTCCGAAGGCTCGGCGCCCTCCAGCAGCAGGCGCAGCATCCTTGACACCAGCAACCAGGTCTTGCCGCTGCCGGCGCAAGCCTCAACCACCACCGAGCGTCGGGGATCGCAGGCAATGCGAACCCATTCCGCATGCGAGGCAGGCTGCTCGTTGACCAGGAAATCCCCGGACTGCGACATCACCACGCCCCCTTGCGACACAGACCGCGCGCATCGCAATGCATACAACTGCGGGATATCCCGGAAGCAGGTAATGGCTCCCCCTGATGTATCGCGTCGAGGTCATGTCGCAGCCGTTGCGCCAGTGTTTCGCGCCAATCATCATAGGGTTCCGCTGCAAGGTACTCCGGTTTGTCGGTATCGATGGCCACGTAGGCCGCCTCTGCTGGCGCCGGCGACAACAGTAGTCCATAAAATGCCAGCTGATGATCTTCAAAGCCCTGCAGCTTTTTTCGCAGCGCGCTCTTGTCCGAGGTTTTGTAATCGATCACGGCAAGACGACCATCCTGATGTCGGTCCACGCGATCGAGCCGGCCTGTCAGGGAGAGCTGTGTTCCCGAAAGTTCTAGCGTGACTTTTCTTTCCTGCTCGCCGTAGGCAAAATGCCAGCCACCCGCTTCCCGATCATTTGCCCATTGCAGATAGGCCGACTGATATTTTTTCCAGCGAACCGCATAGCCGAGCGCTGCGGGCTGCTGCTTGAGCACTGCCTCAAACACCTGCTCGGATAGGTTCTCGAGCAAAACTGCGCGCTGCTCCGTCGGTGTTGATTGCCCGGCGATCGTCTCGTGATAACGCTGCAATATCTGGTGCAGCCATTGACCATAATCGCGCTTCTCTGGCTGCTCCGAGAATGCATCGGATCGCCTCAGTCTCAAAAGGCGATTGGCAAAAAACTGATAAGGGCAGGCCACCAGGCTGTTGTAGCTGCTGGCAGAGAGCTGCGAAGGCAGAAGCGCTGGCGCACTGGGGGAAGGCATCCGCAGTAGCTGCTCATGAAGTGGCAATGTCGTCGTATGCACTTCATGCTGTTGCAGCACATCGCCGGTCAACTGGCCAGACTCGCGTCGCAGCGCCAATTCCAGTCGCTGTATCCAGGGGCTGGGGAGATTCACCTCACCATCGATCTGCATACGCCATGAGACGATGACCCGCGGACAGGACAGCAGCAGGCAGGCAAAATCTCTCAGCTGCTGCCGCGCACGCGCTTCCCGGGTCAGCAGCCCGAGCTCTCGTCGCACCGCGTTCGAAAAAAACAGGGTATCAGGCGGAGGCGACGGCAGGTGCGCTGCATCGGCGCCAACCAGGATCGCGGCATCGAACTGTCGCAGTGGCACGCCATTGAGCGGCACCATGCGCACCCGCTGGTCGAGGCGTGGCGCGAGGAACTCAGCCTGCTCAAGCTGCAGGTTCAGCAACGCGCGCCATTCTGCCAACGAGAAAACATGCTCGATGGCTTCACATTCGGCGGCCAGTGATTCGACCATGCTTATCACTTGCGATCCGGCGACATCGTCCTGCATCGCCGAGAGCATGCCCAGCGCATTGAAGACATTGAGCGTCATCTGCGCCCAGTCGACCACCGTCTTGCGACCACCGAACCGCTCGGCTTCGCGCCACATGACCTCCACCAGCCGCTTTGACTCGGGCTGGTGGGCCACGCAAGCTCTTACATCAGCCCACTGGGTGGGCAAAGGACCATTGACAAGCGCCTGCTCAATCACCAGCCGCTGTCTTGCTTCGGATTCTGGGTTCTCGAACAGGAAGGGCGACTTGATGAAATCCAGCAGTGCCTGTGGTCCTCCATTAGACGCCACCAGATCGAACCACGAAGCAAGCACAGCAGCCGCACGCGTTGTCGAGAGCTTCCACCCTGTTTCATCCGAAACTACCACCTGCGCGCGTTCCAGCAGTGCGCGCACGCGCCTTGCCACTACCCGATCTTGCGGCACGATGAGTATTTTCTGCAAACCTTGCTGCAGCCACGCAATGACCGTACTCGCGGCTGACTGCGCTTCGTGCTCGAGACTTCGGGAAGCATGCACTTGCAGCACGGGCTCATGTGCGCACGCTGATGCCGCATCGTCATCACACAGCTCGGACCAGCAGCGCTGCCAGACAGCGGGTACTGCGCGGCCAGACCAGTCAATCTGATAGAGCGTTACCGGATGACGCAACGCATGCGCATTCAGGAAAGCTTGCTCAAGTGCGCTTGGTTGGCAGGGCGAGCACCAGAACAAGGGTCTGTCCGCCAGTGTCGCAAGTCGCTGCAGTCGCGCATGACGCACCAGACCTGGATCTCGTGCATCACGCTGCGCATGCCAGAGATTCCAGACCAGCTCGGATTCGTGGCTGAGCAACACGGCTGACTGCGGAGATAGCTCATGCAGCGCTGCGCGCCAGCGGTCTTGAACATCTTCTGCCTGATCAAGGGCTGTGGGCAGTAATTCGGAGGTCAGTTCATCCGACAAGGACAGCAGTGTCCGCGCCAGCGGCAGGAGATCCGCGTTGCGGCGAGCCTCAAAAAGTTTTTTCAACCATCCCTGCTCGCGCAGCTGAGCATACAACTCCATGAGGCGCTCTCCGGGCGCTGCGGGTGTGGGCTCATCGCCGGGTGGCAGTGCGGCAAGCCAGTCCGACAGGGTGCGTATCTCGGGCGGTATGAAGGAGGGGCCCAGCTGCTCTGCCAAGGCCTGCCGCAGGTGTCCTATGTGCACAAAGGTGGGCACCAGCACTCGCACCCGATATAAGTCAGGCGCAGCCTCGACCAGATGGCGCGCCAAGCCGGCCCAGAAGCCCGGCCCGGCAGGAATTGGATGCAATTTGAGGGTTGGAATGGCTGGCGCGGGCACGAAATCAAGCGAAGAAAGCTCGGAGAGCGCCCATTTTATGCGAGCGCTCAAGCCAGTCGGCTCGCAAAGGTTCACCTTTTCGAAAAATGGGTTATGATTCGCGAAATTCCCGCCGCGTCACCTCCTGCTCCAAATCCACACCAAGACCAAGCGCGACACATGACCCTGTGCGCAGAGCAGCAGAGGCCGGCCAGACAGGTGGGTCGATCCCCCTCAATCCGAGGAAACCATGAGCGAACACATTAAACACATTTCCGACAGCTCTTTCGACGCTGATGTGCTCAAGTCCGACAAGCCGGTGCTGGTCGACTTCTGGGCAGAGTGGTGCGGTCCTTGCAAGATGATCGCGCCGATTCTCGAAGAAGTAGCGAAGGAATACGACGGCAAGCTGCAGGTGGCAAAAATGGATGTTGACTCGAACCAGGCAGTGCCTGCGAAATTCGGCATCCGCGGCATCCCGACACTTATCCTTTTCAAGAACGGTGTGCCCGCTGCGCAGAAAGTCGGTGCGCTTGCCAAAGGGCAGCTAACCTCTTTTATTGACAGTAATATCTGAATCCCGAACCATCCGGTGGCGGCATCGCAATCCTGTCGCCACCGCAGGTCGTCATCATTTCCTTTCCTTTCCACCGCAGCTCCCTCCCCCACCTGACAGGCGCTTCGCGCGCACACTGACTAATCCGTATGCACCTATCTGAACTCAAGGCATTACACGTCTCGGCATTGCTGGAGATGGCCATCGGCCTCGACATCGACAACGCAGCGCGTCTGCGTAAGCAGGAACTGATGTTCGCGATCCTGAAAAAACGCGCAAAATCCGGGGAGCAGATCTTCGGCGACGGCGTGCTCGAAGTGCTGCCAGACGGCTTCGGTTTCCTGCGCTCGCCCGACGCGAGCTACATGGCCTCGACTGACGACATCTACATCTCACCCTCGCAGATCCGCCGCTTCAATCTGCACACGGGCGATTCGATTGAAGGCGAAGTGCGCACCCCCAAGGATGGTGAGCGCTACTTTGCATTGGTCAAAGTGGATAAGGTCAACGGAGAGCCGCCAGAAGCATCAAAGCACAAGATCCTGTTCGAAAACCTCACGCCGCTGCACCCAAACCAGCCTTTGCTGCTGGAACGCGAGATGCGCGGCGAAGAGAATATTACCGGCCGCATCATCGACATGATCGCGCCCATCGGCAAAGGTCAGCGTGGGCTGCTGGTGGCATCGCCCAAGTCAGGTAAAACGGTGATGTTGCAGCACCTGGCACATGCGATTACGGCAAATCATCCCGACGTGACGCTAATCGTGCTGCTGATTGACGAGCGCCCGGAGGAAGTGACCGAAATGCAGCGCTCGGTGCGCGGCGAAGTCGTTGCGTCCACCTTCGACGAACCGGCAACCCGACACGTCCAGGTAGCCGAGATGGTGCTTGAAAAAGCCAAGCGTCTGGTCGAAATGAAAAAAGACGTGGTCATCCTGCTTGACTCCATCACACGTCTGGCTCGTGCCTACAACACCGTGATACCCGCATCGGGCAAAGTACTTACCGGCGGTGTCGATGCAAACGCACTGCAACGTCCCAAGCGCTTCTTCGGTGCTGCACGTAATGTCGAGGAAGGTGGTTCGCTCACGATCATCGCCACCGCGCTGATCGAAACTGGCAGCCGCATGGATGACGTGATCTACGAAGAATTCAAAGGCACCGGCAACATGGAAGTGCATCTCGAGCGCCGACTCGCCGAGAAGCGCGTTTACCCTGCCATCAATCTCAACAAATCCAGCACCCGCCGAGAAGAGTTGCTGATCAAACCCGACGTATTGCAGAAGATCTGGATCCTGCGCAAACTGCTCTACGGCATGGACGAGATCGAGGCAATGGAGTTCATCCTCGACAAGATGAAGGCAACCAAAACCAATGCCGAGTTCTTCGACCTGATGCGTCGCGGTGGGTCTTGATGCCAAGGTTATCGAAGTTGAAATAAATCTCCCACCCCCCACCCCATCCCGTCGACCCAGCGAAAGCTGGGACCCATCCCCACGCAAAACGAAAAACATCGTCCCAGCGAAGGCTGGGACCCATCCACACACACCCCAAACCCTTGATTTCCCTATATAATTCGGCCTCCACAAACCGGGCAAGTGACCGTCAACCGGGTCGAGAGGCAGGACGGACCGCCGAAGTGACGATTGGCTACCCAACGAAAGCGAGATTGACATGAAAGAAGGCATCCACCCCGAGTACCGCGACATCGTCGTTCACGACCTGTCTTGCGACTTCAAATTCATTACCCGTTCGACGGTGCAAACCAGAGAAACCACCCAGTTCGGAGGCAAAGAATATCCGCTGCTGAAGATCGAGGTATCGTCCGAGTCGCATCCCTTCTTCACTGGCAAGCACAAGATCGTCGATACGGCCGGTCGCGTCGAGAAGTTCCGCCAGAAGTTTGGTGGTGTGGGCTCGAAGACCCGCGCAGCAGGCTAATCTTCACCTGCCTTGTCATCAATGCCGCCTAGTGCGGCATTTTTGTTTTGTTTCCTGCACAATGTTGCCACTGTCCTTACTTATCTCGCACTGAATGAAGCCAGTTCGCCTGCCCGCCGCCGCCACACTTGCCTTGCCGCGCTGGGGATTGGTCGCACTGTGCCTGCTGTACATCCTGCCCGGCATTCTCAGACGCGATCCATGGAAGACCGACGACGCAGCGGGGTTCGGCATCATGTGGACCATGGCACATGGCTCGCTGGCCGACTGGCTCTCACCAAATATTGTCGGCATGATGATGCCGAATGAAGCGCCGTTGGCATTCTGGATTGGGGCAGTACTGATCAAACTGTTCGGCTGGCTCCTGACGGATGCAGTCGCAGCGCGCATCTCGACACTGATATTTTTTTCCATCGGCGCCGTCGCTGTATGGCGCACTGCCTTCGTGCTAGGCCGACGTAACGAAGCTCAACCACTCAAGCTCGCCTTCGGCGGTCAGCCGGCCGCGATCGACTATGGCCGCACCCTAGCGGACGGTGCGCTGCTGATCTACCTCGCCTGCCTGGGGCTGCTATTGCGCAGCCACGAGACCGCTACCCCCGCGCTGCACGTCTCTCTCGTCGCCGTCGCTTTTTACGCCAGCGCCTGCCTGTTCGACAAGCCCGCCATCCGCTCGGCGACCGGGCTGGGCGCATCGATAGGCTTACTGGTACTCGCGCGTGGCTGGACGGTACCCGTGGCACTCCTCGTCGGTTTGCTGGCTCTGGCAGCAATCCGCTATCGCGACGCGCTGCGTCAGTTGATCACTGTGGCGGTACCAGTGGCCATCGCCATACCACTGCTCTGGTTGCTGGCATTGCGCACGCTGCTGCCCGGCTCGGAGGTGGCTGATGCGTGGCTCGCCGCCAACCTCAAATTACTGTCGTTGCCAAAGCTCTCAACGATCAGCTTCATCGGTAAAACATTGGTCTGGTACAGCTGGCCGGCATGGCCGATCGCCGCCTGGGCAGTGTGGGCATGGCGATCACAGATGACGCTGCATGTAATCCTCAATGTGTCGGGCATTCTTGCGCTAATGACGATAAGCCTGTTCACAAACTCACCCAAAGATCACGAACTGCTCTCGCTGCTCCCACCACTGGCAGTACTCGCGACATTCGGGCTGCCAACACTCAAGCGTGGTGCGATCAATGCGATCGACTGGTTCTCGGTAATGACGCTATCGGCCATTGCCGGTTTTATCTGGCTAGGCTGGATAGCAAAGCAGACCGGCTGGCCGGCGCAACTGGCCCGGAATGTCTTCAAGCTCGCGCCGGGCTTTCAGCCGGAGTTCAATCTTTTTGCCGTGGTCGTCGCATTGACTACGTCCATCGGCTGGCTATTGCTGCTGCGCTGGCGGCTGGGACGCAGACCCTCCGTATTGTGGCGCGCCGTCGTACTCTCGACGGGAGGGCTGGTGCTGTGCTGGTTGCTGCTGATGACGCTGTGGCTGCCCTGGCTGAACTACGCGCAAAGCTATGCCGGCGTTGCTGGCGAAATGCGGCAACATCTGCCTTCGAACTACCGCTGTGTCGATACCATTGATCTCGGCTCGGCACAGCGCGCTTCATTTGCCTATCTTGGTGAACTGCGATTCTCGCATCCGGGCGATGCGCCCTGCGACTTGCTGCTGGTGCAGGATGATGGACTTCGCAAGCGCGGCGCGCAGATGAAAAAAATCGAGGGCAATCTCAGCTTGCTGTGGCAGGGCCGTCGCGCCGCTGACCGTCACGAATTCTATCGTTTGTACCAGCGTAACGCGCCATGAGTGCCAAATCGGTGCCGTCATCGCTGACTGCACGCGTGGCAACGCTGGCCTGGCCCATCCTGATTGGGCAGCTCGCCGTCATCTCCAATGGGGTGATCGACACCATCATGACGGCGCGCTATTCAGCGATCGATCTCGCAGCGCTTGGTTTGGGCGCATCCGTCTATGTGAGCATCTTCGTTGGCCTCTCCGGTGTCATGCAGGCATTGTCTCCCACAATTGCGCAACTGTACGGCGCAAAAAAATGGGCGGCTATTGGCAATGAGACCCGTCAGGGAGTCTGGCTCGCCCTTTTCCTGACCCTGATCGGGGCAGTCGCTTTATGTTTTCCCGAGCCTTTGCTGAACATCGCTCAGGCATCAACCGAACTCAACGACAAAGTTTTACTCTACTTGCAGTTGCTGGCGTTGGCACTGCCAGCCACGCTGGGATTCCGGGTGTATGCGTCACTCAATACCGCAATATCCCGACCACGCATGGTCATGGTGCTGCAGCTGAGCGCACTGATGTTAAAAATACCGCTGAACCTCCTGTTCATTTTCGGTGGACTGGGTTTGCCTGCATGGGGCGCTCCGGGCTGTGCGATGGCCACTGCAATCAGCGCCTGGCTGGCTCTGCTGGCAGGCTGGCTGATACTGCGTCACCAAGCCTTCTATCGTCAGTTCAATTTGTTCGGCCAGGGACTGGGCCGGCCCGACCTGCCAGCGATCCGGGCCCTATTGAGGCTGGGCGTGCCCGTGGGCCTCTCCTTTCTCATCGAGGTGACTGCCTTCACCTTTATGGCCTTGTTCATCGCGCGACTCGGCAGCGATACGCTCGCAGCACACCAGATCACGGCAAATTTCGGCACAGTGCTTTACATGCTGCCGCTATCGATTGCAAGTGCGACCTGCACACTGGTTGCACAAGAAGTTGGCTCGGGAAGACTCGCAGATGCGCGCCGAATCGGTAATGCCGGTGTCAGGCTGGGGGTACTGCTCTCTGTCGGTATCGGTATCATCGTCTGGCTTGGAAGAGAAAAAATCATTGGCTGGTACACCCCCGATAGCAGGGTAGCTGCAGCAGCCATGCCTTTGTTTTTTTTCATCGCGTTTTATCAGCTGTTTGATTCCGCGCAAGTGGGTACCGCTTATGTGCTGCGCGCCTATAAAGTCGCGACCATTCCCACCCTTATGTACGCGATTGCCCTCTGGGGCGTGGGCTTGGGTGGCGGTTACCTGATCGGCTTCGATGTACTGGGCGTGACCCCGCCTGGCTCCAGGGCGCGGCCGGCTTCTGGCTGGGTAATAGTCTGAGTCTGGCGCTGGTGAGCGCAGCGCTGATCTGGTACCAAAAGCGTGTACAGCGTTTACTGGCGAGCGAGGCATCGCAATAAGTGTCCTGTGCATTCCGGATTTGGATCCGGCACTGGCTCATCCTTGGGCACTGGCTGCGGCACCTCCTCCTGAAAAGGATCGTCATCGGGCAAAGGCACAGGATCACGATGCATCGGTATCTCGCCGGACTTGGTTCAAGAACGTGTTCTGATTTGCGCACGACGGCTCGTCCGCCGCTCCATCGGATGCGAGAAGGCCCGAAATTCCATCGTCACCACCCCAATCGATGCAGGTGGCCCCTGAACGAAATCAAAGCCCTTTTTAACCGGAAAAAGGACGTTATCCAGCAGGACCACATCGGTGCGGCAAGTGGGGTTGGCATTGGAGAGATGGGAGCCCATCTCTTGCCAGACGCCAGGAGTAATCCAGCCTTCGAGAAAAATCTGGTTGGGATAGGTGGAATGATCCGCATCAAGGTAGGCTTTTTGTCCCTCACGCACAGTCAGGTAAGCGGGCGACTGATCAGCGATCACCAGGTTGATCCAACCATCACCGATCGCATGCACAATCTCTTCCTCGTAGCCGGAATAAGACAGGGCGAGTGACCAATGACAAGACAAGTCGAGCCGTTTTTCCACGCCATCGCCACCCAGAAGGCGAGATCCATCCACCACAGTCAATTGAGCACCCGTGACTCTGGCCGACACCGTAGGCT
Source organism: Oxalobacteraceae bacterium (assembly GCA_900299005.1). Classification (GTDB taxonomy): domain Bacteria; phylum Pseudomonadota; class Gammaproteobacteria; order Burkholderiales; family Burkholderiaceae_D; genus Pernthalerella. The sequence goes on along the minus strand of OMID01000031.1, from coordinate 5,463 downwards.
CCATCAGACGCAATTCATCCAGATTTTCGTGCAGATTCCAGAACAGCCATTTGCACCGCTCCGCAGGTGACATTTGCGTCAGCTCCGCAACAGGTCGCTGTCCGGAATAAATCAGCGACTGCAGCACATCACGCCGTTGGCGCTCGTACAAACTCAAGTCTTGCGTTTCCGTAACCGGAACCGGAATCGGAATCGGAACTGCCTGATGTGACGGATCGCTCTGCATGGTCGCTCCTCAGCGGCAAAATCAAAAAGCCGACAGCAGCATGGCACTGCCAAACTATCATTTGGACTGGGCGCATCACAATAAAATCCCCGGGACAAAGACAAAGCCTGCGCCGGGTCTCAGCCGTGCTTTCGTTCGAAAGTACGCAAAAAATCCACCAGTGCACGCACACCTTCCAAGGGCATGGCGTTGTAAATGGACGCTCGCATGCCACCGACACTGCGATGACCTTTTAGCTGCAACAGACCGTTATATTCGGCCTCTTCAAGAAAACGGTCATTGAGGCGATCGTCATGCAGATGGAAAGGGATATTCATGCGTGAACGTGCATCCTGGCTCACGGGACTGGTGTAGAAGGCAGTGGAATCGAGGTAGTCATACAAAAGCGCCGCTTTGCGGGCGTTGATTTTCTCCATCGCTGACAAGCCGCCGTGCTCTATCAGCCACTCGAATACCAGTCCGGCAATATAAATGCTGTAGGTCGGGGGTGTATTGACCATGGATTCATGCTCAGCCAGTTCTTTCCAGTGAAAGACCGAAGGCGTGATCGGCATGGCGCGATCCAGCAAGTCATCACGAACAATGGCGAAGGTCAGGCCCGCCGGGCCGATATTCTTCTGCGCACCGCCGTAGATCACGGCAAATTTCGATACGTCGATCTCGCAGGAAAGAATGTTGGATGACATGTCGGCAACCAAAGGCACATCACCGGATTTAGGCACCCAGTGATACTCAACTCCGCCAATGGTTTCATTGCTGCACACATGCAGGTAGGCCGCTTCCGGGTTCGTTCGCCATTCGGACTGGTGCGGCACGTAGGTAAAACCTTCGTCTTCGGAAGAAGCGACGACATTGACATTGCCGTACTTTTTAGCTTCCTCAATCGATTTGGATGACCAGATGCCGGTATTCACATAATCTGCCGAAGCGTGTATGCCCATCAGATTCATGGGAATCAGCGCATTCATGGCCATGGCACCGCCCTGCAAAAAAATGACTGCGTAATTCGCAGGTATCTGCAGCAACTGGCGGAAATCCGCCTCTGTCTTGCGCAGGATGCTAGTGAACTCTTTCCCACGATGACTCATTTCCATCACCGACATGCCGCTGCCACGCCAGTCCAACATTTCGTCGGCGGCGCGCTGCAATACGGCCTCGGGAAGCGCGGCCGGGCCAGCACTGAAATTGAATACTCTCATGGGAAAACACTCGGGCAAACGCCGCCTTTCGGACGGCAAAACACGGATTATATTTTGTTTATCGATCCTGAACGTCTGCATAAAAAAGTACCGCAGAGCCAGTACCTAGCCGCCGCATGGCGCTCACGGAGATATCACCGGGAAGTCCACGAGGCCTTGGACGCTGCAAGCATACCGAGAGACTTCAACAACCACAAATCCGGCCTTTGCGATCTCGATGCACCCGTGAGCCAATTCACAGGAATCTTGCCTATATTCGGCTACAATCGCGGCGCGGGTACGGTCGCAACGATAACAGCACAGCGACGCGAGACATCTTCCGGACGTCCGGGCACCAGGTAAATCTCATCACCATAACCATAACGACAGAACGAGAGGAGACCATGAACGAGGAAGCCCAGGCTTTCGAGCAAGCCACTTATCGCAAGGTTGCTTGGCGGCTGATGCCCCTACTGCTGATCTGCTACATCGTCGCTTATCTGGATCGCGTAAACGTCGGCTTTGCCAAGCTGCAGATGATGCAGGAGCTTGGGTTTTCCGATGTCATCTACGGGCTTGGCGCCGGTATTTTTTTCATTGGGTATTTTATTTTCGAGGTCCCCAGCAATATCATCTTGCACAAGATAGGCGCGCGTGTCTGGATCGGCCGTATCATGATCACTTGGGGCATCCTGTCGGCGGCGATGATGTACGTCAGCACCCCGACCTCGTTTTATGTGATGCGTTTTCTGCTGGGGGTCGCCGAGGCAGGGTTCTTCCCCGGCATCATCTTGTACCTCACCTACTGGTATCCATCCCAACGCCGTGGCCATATGACGACGGTATTCATGACAGGCATCCCCATGGCCGGCGTGATCGGTGGACCATTGTCCGGCGCCATCATGAAAATGTGTGACGGGCTCCATGGCTGGGCCGGCTGGCAGTGGATGTTCCTACTCGAGGGGGTGCCCTCGATACTGCTTGGCTTAGCAGTCATCGCGATGCTGGATGACCGCATTGCGGATGCAAAATGGCTGACCGAAGAAGAGCGTGCATTACTCATCGAACGCATCAGCGAGGAAGAAGCACAAAAAGAAGACGCGCCAGTACTCAAGGTACTGGGTAGTGGTCGCGTCTGGTGGATGGCGTCTATTTACTTCACTTTTGTCATGGGTATCTACGGTATCAGCTTTTGGCTACCGACCATCATCAAGGCTACCGGCATCGCTGATGCACTGCAGGTTGGCACACTGTCGGCCATCCCCTATGCTGTTGCGGTAGCAGTCATGCTGGCGGTAGCTAAGCGCGCTGATGCGCAGCAGGAACGGCGATGGCATGTCGCCATCCCTGCCGTGCTGGGGGCCATTGGCCTCTTGCTCTCAGTGGCGTGGGCAAAGGACACCACGCTCGCGCTGGCCGCACTTACCCTAGCAACCGCAGGCATCATGACTACGCTGCCCCTGTTCTGGAGCCTGCCGACAGCATTTCTGGCGGGCACCGGCGCCGCCGCCGGCATCGCGATGATCAACTCGCTGGGCAATCTCGCTGGCTTCATGAGCCCCTATCTGGTGGGTTGGCTGAAAGAAGCCACCGCATCGACCGACACTGGCATGTACATGCTGGCAAGCTGCCTGGTGCTTGGGGCAATACTGACGCTGCTGGTGCCGCCGCAGATGGTCAATAAATAAAGACAGACGACGACCTCGGTGCATCGAAGGCAAACGGTCTGAGATGGAAAGTAAACAACTGAAAGTTCAACTCTGAAAGTTGAAAAATCAAAGTAAAAAACGTAAAGGAAATATCATGCGGAGAATACCCACTTTTCTCATCCTGACGTTGGCGATGTCTACCAGCCTGTTGACGCCGGCGGCATGGGCACAAGATCAGACGATCGAGGTCGCCGCCCTGCGCTGCTCCGCAATCTCGCTAGTGCACTCCCCACTGACCGTCCCCACTCCACAATTTGGCGAACTGATGACCCAGTTCGCCGGACTTTTCGCGCAAGTACACATGCTTCACAAGAGCGAACGCACCAAAGCCAAAGTCAATCCCCACGATTTTGTTGCGCAGCGAGAAGCCGTTATCGCCGAGATGAACAAGGGCTGGCCCGGCGTAAAGAACGACCGAATACGTGAAGCTGCTCTATGTAACGTTTGGCGTACGGCTTTATTTGCCAAAATACCCGAGAAACCCAGCGAAAAAGACTTTCAGAATGCACTGCTGAACATCGGCATGCCGCCGACTAATGCCAGCAAGGAAGAAATCGCCAACTGGGAAAAGCTAACACCACAGGCCTTTGCAGTTTGGGCCCAGATGAAAGTAAATCAGAAAGATCAGAAAAATAAAAAATGACCCTCGATCCAGAGTGCCTGAAACTCACTCCTGCGAAATCGCCCGTACTGATCCCGCCTCTTCTCTTAACAAAAATTTCTGTATCTTGCCCGTTGATGTTTTGGGTACTTCCTTGAACACGATGATCTTCGGAACCTTGAAGCCTGCGAGAAGTAACTTGCAGTGCGCCACTATCTCTTCTTTTGTCATATCCATTCCAGCGTGAGTTTCGATAAACGCGCAAGGCACCTCACCCCACTTGGGGTCCGGCGCGGCCACCACCGCACAGGCGGCGACTGCGGGGTGCTGGTATAACGCATCCTCGACTTCAATACTGGAGATATTCTCTCCGCCGGAAATAATAATGTCCTTGCTGCGATCACGAATGCGGACATAGCCATCGGCGGACATCACGGCAAGGTCGCCCGTATGGAACCAGCCGTCTTTGAAGGCTTCCTCCGTTGCGCGTTCGTTCTTCAGGTAACCCTTCATGCAAATATTCCCGCGAAACATGATCTCACCCATGGTTTCGCCATCTGCCGGCACAGGCTGCATGGTGTCCGGGTTCATGACCGCCACACTCGCCTGCAAATGGTAACGCACCCCCTGTCGTGCATTTTTGTCTGCTTGCGCGGCCAGATCGAGCGACTGCCAAGTGTCTTGCTTCGCGCAGACGGTGGCTGGACCATACACTTCGGTGAGTCCATAGACATGCGTGATATCGAATCCCATCGCCGTCATCTGCGCGAGCATGGCAGAAGACGGCGGTGCTGCAGCGACCATGGTCGAGACACGATGACCGATAGCCTTGCGCCACGCTTCAGGCGCATTTGCCAGCGCGCTTTGTACAATGGGTGCACCGCAGTAATGCGTAATTTTTTCGCGCGCTATCAGCTCAAGCACCTGCTGCGCCTCAAATTTACGCAGACAGACATTCACCCCCGCGCGCGCCGCCAGTGTCCATGGGAAGCACCAGCCATTGCAATGAAACATAGGCAGCGTCCATAAATAGACCGCGTGCTTGGGCATGTCCCACTCAAGAATGTTGGAGATGGCATTCAGTGCGGCGCCACGATGATGATAGACCACGCCTTTCGGATCACCCGTCGTGCCTGAGGTGTAGTTGAGCGCAATCGCATCCCATTCATCTGCAGGCAATTGCCATCTGAACTCGGGATCGCCTTGTGCGATGAACGTGTCGTACGCAATCCAGTGGGAAGGCACAGGCGGAGTATCCACCGTAGAATCGCTAACGCCAATGACCAAAAGTTCAGGGAGCGCCACACGCAGACTATCTACCAGAGACAAATATTCAGTATCGGCAATCAGTGCTTTTGCCTCGCCATGTCTGAGCATGAATAGCAGGGTCGAGAAATCCAGGCGGGTGTTGAGCGTATTAAGCACGGCTCCGGCCATGGGCACACCAAAATGACACTCGACCATCTCCGGAATGTTCGGCAGCAGCACGGCGACGGTATCGTTCTTGTGAATGCCCTGCGCAGTCAAAGCACTCGCCAGTTGACGAGCGCGCGCGTAAGTGTCTCGCCAATTGCGACGGATGGCGCCGTGTATGATGGCCAGTCGGTCGCCATAGACTGCCGCAGTGCGATCAATGAAATCCAGCGGGCTAAGCGGCGAGAAATTCACGTCTCGGCGCTCCAAACCCTTGTCAAAATCAGTCATGATCAGCTTCCCTGTGAAGTTCGCCGGAGACATGCCCACCAAGGC
>OMID01000030.1 GCA_900299005.1 Oxalobacteraceae bacterium | reverse complement strand
TGGAGCATACTGCTTCGGCGGCTATGGTACCTATCGAGGCCGGTTGGTCAGACATAGGTTCGTGGGCAGCCGTGTGGGCATCCAGCGAAAAAGATCCGCAGGAAAATGCCGCCCGTGGCGATGTACTGCTCGAGCACTGCGAAAGTTGTCTCATCATGGGCGGCGAGCGGGTGATCGCGGCCATCGGACTGACCGACGTGGTGGTGGTCGATACCCCTGATGCGCTGCTCGTGATGAACCGCCAGCATGCCCAGGCAACGCGTCATGTTGTTGCGCGCTTGCAGGTCAAGGGACGGCAAGAGGCCAACGAGCATCGCTGCGTGCGCCGGCCTTGGGGCGAGTATGACGCTATCGGTCGTGGTGCACGCTTTCAGGTCAAGCGCATCACCGTCAAACCAGGAGCCCGGCTCTCGGTGCAGATGCACCACCATCGCGCCGAGCACTGGATTGTCGTCTCAGGCACGGCGCGCGTCACGCGCGGTAACGAGAGCTTCCTTCTGAGTGAAAACCAGAGCACGTATATCGACGTGGGCGCAATCCACTCACTGGAGAATCCCGGCAAGATACCGTTGGAATTGATTGAAGTTCAGTCGGGCAGCTATCTTGGCGAGGATGACATTGTTCGCTTCCAGGACAGCTACGGAAGATGCTGATGCAACTTCGGCCGCGAGCTTTCATGATGCTGGTGGTGTTTTTTTCAACGATGGTCATGATCGGAATGATTCCCGGCGAAGCCACTGCACTCTCAGCGCGCTTTGGCGACAAGCCACTTCATGTCGTGGCCTATGCCGTGATCACTGTGCTGGCCAATAAGTCGCTCGCAGGATCACGCCATGCTCGTGCCATCACAAGCGTGGTTCTGGTGGGATTGCTGGGCTTGCTTGACGAGAGCATTCAGCACTCTCTGCCCTATCGCAATGCGTCACTACTCGATTGGTGTTTTGATATCGGGGCAGCCATTGCCGTTAGCGGTTTCTACTGGCTGCGTGGCAGTGCCACTCACGATCACACTCGACCAGAAACGTCTCATGAGAAAAAAAATCCGCAAGGCTGTCTTTCCCGTGGCTGGACTCGGCACACGCTTTTTACCCGCTACCAAGGCGAGTCCGAAAGAGATGCTGCCCGTGGTGGACAAACCACTGATTCAATACGCCGTTGAAGAAGCCATCGCGGCGGGCATCACCGAGATGATCTTCATCACGGGACGCAACAAGCGCGCCATCGAAGACCATTTCGACAAAGCCTATGAACTGGAGGCCGAGCTCGCGGCACGCCACAAAGATGCACTGCTGGCACAGATCGGTCAGATCAAACCCGAGCATGTTCAATGTTTTTATGTCCGTCAGGCCGAGGCACTGGGGCTGGGTCATGCGGTATTGTGCGCCGAGCGTCTGTTACAGGATGAGCCCTTCGCGGTGATTCTGGCAGACGATCTGCTGCATGCTGACGTGCCCGTCATGCGCCAGATGACCGAGATGCACGACCACTATGGATGCAGCATCATTGGCGTTGAGGCCATACGGCCGGAGCAAAGCAGTGCCTACGGCGTCATCAGTGGCAATCCGATTGCAGATCGTATCCTCAAGCTCGAGGGCATCGTCGAAAAGCCCGCTCCCTCTCGCGCCCCCTCCAACATGGGCGTGGTGGGTCGTTACCTGCTGACACCCTCCATCTTCCGTCATTTGCGTGGCCTCGATCGCGGTGCTGGCGGCGAACTTCAGCTCACCGACGCGATTGCCCAATTGCTCGCCAGCGAAGCTGTGCTGTCCTACCAGTTCGAAGGAAAGCGCTACGACTGCGGCACCAAGCAGGGCTATCTGCAGGCGACGGTCGAATTCGCGCTTCATCATCCCGAAGTCGCTGATGAATTCCGGGTTTTTCTGGACACCTTGTCCCTGCGCGAGTCTTCCACGGCATCCGACGCCGAGGTCACCGCAAACGCAACAGCAGTCGCGCTCGGATGAGCGAGTCCATCCTCGTTACTGGTGCGACTGGCTATATCGGATCGCATACCTGCGTCTGCCTGCTCAAGGCTGGCTGGCGGGTGATCGCCATCGACAACCTTTGCAACAGCTCCCCACGCGCGGTGATGCGCGTCCAGGAAATCTGCGATCGCCCCATGCCCTTCCATCCGTTGGACGTGCGTGATCATGGTGCGCTGTCGCGACTACTGCAGCAAGAGAACATTAGTGCCGTCATCCATTTCGCCGGGCTCAAGGCTGTCGGTGACTCGCTCTCCCGACCGCTGGATTATTACGACAGTAATGTGGCGGGTAGCATGACCTTGCTGCGCGCCTTGCATCAGCAAGGCGTACGCAAGCTCGTGTTCAGCTCGTCAGCCACCGTCTATGGCGACCCGGCAGAAGTCCCCGTGCGAGAAACAGCGCCGCTGTCGGCAACCAATCCCTACGGCCGCACCAAGCTGATGGTCGAACAGATACTCGGAGATCTGAGTACCGCCGACCCTGAGTGGCGTATTGCCACACTACGTTATTTCAATCCGGTGGGAGCGCATGAGAGCGGCTTGCTGGGCGAAGATCCGCGTGGTGTCCCAAACAATCTCATGCCTTACCTCGCTCAGGTTGCGGTGGGCCGGCTTCCCTTCCTGCGGGTGTTTGGCAATGACTATCCCACCCGCGATGGTACCGGGGTGCGCGACTATATCCATGTCATGGATCTCGCGCGTGGCCACATCGCCGCGCTGGAGCGACTATTTGCACGCCCTGGCAGTTTCACCGTCAATCTTGGCACCGGGCAGGGCGTCAGCGTACTGGAGGCGGTCGCCGCATTTGAAAAAGCCTGTGGCAAGCCCATACCCGTGCGCATGGATCCGCGCCGACCAGGCGATGCCGCTGCCTGCTACGCCTCAGCACACAATGCGAGAGCTTTGCTCGGTTGGGAAGCAGAGCGCGGTCTGGACCAAATGTGCGCCGATCACTGGCGCTGGCAGCGCAACAACCCTAATGGCTATTGATCGTATCGAGATTCAGGTGCACCACACCGCCATTACCTGCGCCAGCACAAGCCTGCGCCCTGGGGACTGCCGAGAATAACGATCTTCTCTCCACGACTACTCTCCGATGAATCACCCTTTAAATGTCGACACGGAAGGCAGGGTTGCTCTGATCACTGGCGTGACGGGTCAGGACGGCGCCTATCTTTCCGAACTCTTGCTGGGAAAAGGCTATCAAGTCCACGGTATCAAACGACGCAGCTCACTACTCAACACCTCGCGCATCGATCATCTATACCAGGATCCACACGAATCTCGGCGGCGCTTCATACTGCATCACGGCGACATGACCGATACCGCTTCGCTGATTCGCGTCATGCAGCAGGTAAAACCGGATGAAGTCTACAACCTGGCCGCACAAAGCCATGTGGCGGTCAGTTTCGAAGAGCCCGAATACACGGCTAACTCAGATGGCATTGGCACGCTGCGGTTGCTGGAATCGATACGCATACTCGGTCTGGACAAGCACACCCGCTTTTACCAGGCATCGACCTCGGAGCTCTACGGCAAAGTGCAGGAGATACCGCAGCGAGAGACAACCCCCTTTTATCCCCGGAGTCCCTATGCGGCAGCCAAGCTGTATGCCTATTGGATCACCGTGAACTATCGGGAAGCTTACGGCATGTATACCTGCAATGGCATTTTGTTCAATCACGAATCACCTTTACGCGGAGAGACATTCGTGACACGCAAGATCACGCGGGGGCTGGCACGAATCGCCCTTGGTCTGCAGGACTGCCTCTACCTCGGTAATCTCGACGCGTTGCGTGACTGGGGACACGCACGGGATTACGTTGAAATGCAATGGCTCATGCTGCAGCAAGACGTTGCGGAAGACTTCGTCATTGCCACCGGCCGTCAGGCCAGTGTTCGCGAGTTTGTAACCCTTGCAGCGGCGGAATTAGGGATGTCACTGCGGTGGGCCGGCACAGGGCCAGAGGAATCCGCGTGCATCGATTCATCGAGAGGCATGGCCAAAGTCAGCCCGGGGCAAACGATCGTGCGTATCGACCCACGGTATTTCCGCCCAACCGAAGTCGAGACCTTGCTGGGGGATGCCCGTCGAGCGCATGACAAGCTGGGATGGTCACCTCGCACCAGTCTGGCAGAACTGATAAAGGAAATGGTGCAGGCCGATCTGGCGGCGGCGCGCAAATATGCGCTGGTACGTGAGAATGGTTTTGCTGCCTTTGCTCACCATGATGCCGCCTGATTTTTCATCATTCTTGCTGATTTTTATCGATACACCATGAGCAGAACGACTGTTGAGCGCGTCTTTGTGGCCGGGCACCGGGGCATGGTCGGTTCTGCGATAGTGCGCATGCTGCGGCCGCTGGCCGCGAGCCATCGACTGCAGCTGGTGCTGCGCTCGCATGATGAACTTGACCTGATCGATACGGCACAAGTCGAAGAATTCTTCGCCTCCCATGCCATCGATACCGTTTATCTGGCGGCCGCACGGGTCGGAGGCATACAGGCAAATCAACAGCAGCCGGCTGAATTCATACGACAGAACCTGATGATCGAAGCCAATGTGATTCATCAGGCGTGGCGCTACCGGGTGAGAAGAGTATTATTTCTCGGTTCTTCGTGCATCTACCCACGTATGGCGGCACAGCCCATCGCAGAAAATGCCCTACTTGGGGGTGCGCTGGAGCCCACGAATGAGCCTTATGCGGTGGCAAAAATTGCTGGCATCAAGCTCTGCGAGAGTTACAACCGTCAGTACGGCACAGATTATCGCAGCCTGATGCCGACTAACCTGTACGGTCCCGGCGACAACTTCAATCTCGATAGCAGTCATGTTCTGCCAGCGCTGCTGCGCAAGATTCATGAGGCAAACCAATCGAATGCTCCGGATGTCGTTGTGTGGGGTAGCGGACAGCCGCTGCGCGAATTTCTTCACGTCGATGATCTCGCTTCCGCCTGTATTCAACTCATGCAGATCAGCCGCGAACAGTTAGATACCGTGGTGTCGCCCCAATGCTCGCACCTCAACGCAGGTAGTGGCGAAGAAATCTGCATCGCCGATCTGGCGCGATTGATTGCCAGCATTGTCGGCTATCAGGGCAGGCTGCGCTTCGATGACAGCAAGCCGGATGGCACACCGCGCAAGCTGCTCGATTCCACAAAACTCAAGAGTCTCGGCTGGGCACCATCGATCAGTCTGCGCGACGGCATCCTTCGCACATATCGCCACTTCCTTGCGGCCAACGCCGCAGCACATGCCGAGCAAGCCTACCGTGGGCTGGCAGAGCAACCCGGTCTTCGGTACTGAGCAACGCATGATGCATGCGAATACCGCGATGGATGTCCTGGTGGTGCTGCTGCTTTGTCTGCTGGCCTTGCCGCTCATACTCGCCGCGTGCCTGCGCTGCCCGGAGGCGGCTACGCTGGGACTGATCGCGATACTCTGCCTCTTCTCCTCATCGACCTGGGGTCAGCTACAAGAGGAAAATACCCTCTACTCCCGCGGTACCGGGATATTCCATTTTTCGCTGCTCAATCTGCTGCTGTGGATCGCCACGGCGGCTGCCTGTATGCGACACCTGTATCGCAATGGATCGCCGCGAAGACTTGTGCAGCCGGGTAGGCGCCCTCCCTTCCCGGTGTTCTTCGCGGCCTTCGCTTTTCTGATGGTGGCCCATGTCGTTCTGGGGCTAATGGCGGGCAAAGAGCTGCTCCTGATCCTCGGTTACACCGGCCTGATCAATGTGCTCAATCTGCTCTTGTTCGCCTGGCTGATCACGCAAACCCTCGCCGAGCCCGCCGCGCAACAACGACTGCTGCAACTACTCCTGACACTGGCCGGAGTGCGCGCCGTGTTCGGACTGGTGCGTTATCAGTGGCTGGGGGGCGACAGCGCCAATCCTTATCGCAATTTCGAGGGGCTTGATATCCAGCTCGTGTACTTCGACATCTGCGACAATTTTATCGCTGCGCTGGCGGCGTTCATTCTCGCATGGCTCTTGCTAATGCCGCGCGTGAAGCTGTCATTCCCCAAGCGGGTGCTGCTGCTGCTATGGCTGACCATGGAAATCGCGACAGTCGCATTATCGTTTCGACGCTCATCGCTCATCGGGCTCGCACTGATGTCACTGGTACTGTTCTGGAAGCTGCCATGGCGACGCCGTCTTCTGCTGGCTGTCACGGGTTCGTTCGGCATGATGATCTCCGCACTGGTGCTGATGAAAGAGCGACTGCAGTTCAACACCTCGGGCTCAGATGGTTTGGTGTCATCGCTGCTATACGACGTTGGACCCAACCATGCCACCGACGTCAGCCGATTTTATGAATTGGAAGCTGTGGCGAAAAGTCTCGACGGTCATTGGTTGTTTGGCCTGGGGAGCTGGGGCAGCTTCCGTGGTGATGAAGACATTCTCGACTATCACTTCGGTCAATTCGATTTCGTGCACAGTGGTTTCGGCCATCTGGTGCTCAAGTCCGGGCTCGCCGGACTACTGATCTTCATCGCATTATTAATCGCATTCGGTACCCGGTATCTTCGGGAGCGCCGCTACTGGCAGGGTCAGTCGGCCTTGATGGCTGATGCTGCGATGGCCGGCTTGCTGTTCTGGATGCCAACACTGCTGATCGGCACACCCATCATCGAGTTTCGCACCATGCTGCTGCTGGGTCTGACACTGGCTCTGCCCTATCTGTGCCTGCCGCGTGCTGGCTCAGGTGCCGTCATGCAGCGGAGGAGTCATGTTGCTGCGTAATTCGCTCTGGCATCTGAGCGGATCCGCCTTGCCGGCATTGGTTGCGCTGGCCACAGTGCCCCTACTGATTCATGGTGTCGGCATGGAAGGCTTCGGCATCATCACGCTGATCACGTCGGTGGTCGGCTATTTCGGCATCATGGATCTGAACCTTTCTGCTGGATCGATTCGCTACCTGTCTCAGTTTCATGCGAATGCCGAAGATGAAAAATTTCGGGAAACTTTCTGGTTCGGCCTGATGTTCTATGCAGCGATCGGCTTGCTGGGTGGCG
>OMID01000029.1 GCA_900299005.1 Oxalobacteraceae bacterium | reverse complement strand
TGAACGCTTCCTCAGATCCGTTGAGGAGAAAATTCATATCTCAGATTCAGGGAAACAATCATTCAGACAGGAAGTGGTGCGCAAGGCGATGGCTGCTTACAAGCGTGGAGAAAAATTTACAATGGATAGTCATGCACAACTTCATAATGCTGTTCAACAGTATCTATTCGAGCAGCGGCGCGATGTACTGAGGTTAGTCAGTTCAAGCGCTCGTCCGGACGAAGAAGTCCGCCACAAGATATCTGTGGTCGAGCAGCGACTGGTTAACGAATATGGCTATGACAAGCACAGTGCTCAGGAGGCATTGAATTATGTGACGACTCTGCTGGCTCAGGAATGAAAACGCCTAGCACGATTTCTTCCGATTCTCCTTGGTATGCCCTATTTTCACGGGGGGCACGCGACTGGCTGAGGCACAATGAAAAAATCCGCGAGAGCGTACAGCAGAATTTACCAGGACTTATTTGTGGAAATGATCTCATTACGGGCACAGAAAACCGCATGGTCCACGTTCCGGTGCGAGTGTTGGAGCATGCACGATTCCGGCTGGTAGAGAAAAGCCGTAGCAACGCGCATCATGTGGGACAGGGCCAGGCACAGCCCGGTGAAGTGCTTCAAACTGGACAACCGGGACAAGATAATGGTGAAGTACGCGCAGCCAGCGGCGAAGGCGAAGTTCGCCTGCTGCTTGAGATCCAGGTGGATGACATCATTGACTGGATATGGGATGAATTGAAGCTCCCGGAGTTGCAGCCTAAACGAAAACCCGCTCTCCATGATAAGGAGTTTTCTCGCGAAGGCTGGGACAAACACGGTGCCCGCGCTCGTCTAGACAGACGGCGCACAGCAAAGGAAGCGGTAAAACGAAGGACGATCCAAAATGATCCGGTCCCTTTCTCCAATGAAGATTTACGCTTCAGACCGCTAATCCACAAACAAACTCCAACAACTAGTGCTGTAGTCATTTTTGGTTTGGATGTTTCCGCAAGCATGACCGAGGCTGAGCGCAAGCTGGCAAAGACTTTCTTTTTTTTCGCACTTGAAGGGATACGTCGCAAGTATGGCAAGGTAGAAACGCGGTTTATTGCCCATACCACTCAAGCTTGGGAATTTTCCGAATCTGAATTTTTTCAAGTTACCGGAACGGGTGGTACCGGTGCATCAACGGCCTTCCATAGGGCTGTGGACATGATCAAATCGGAATACGATCCATCACAGCATAATATTTATTTTTTTTATGCTTCGGATGGGGAAAATTTTACAGAGGACAGAAACGCTGCCATCAGTGGACTTACCCAGTTAACCTCAATGCTGAATTTTGTCGGCTATGTCGAAACCGCGCCCGGCAACCCAAGAGTGATGGAATCCGAGATGGGCATGATTTGCAAACAGCTCGAGCAATCCGGAGCCTCTCTTGGGAGCTGCGTTTTAAATCAGCCGGAAGACGTGTGGAAAGCCATCCGGCAATTCTTCCAGCAGGATTCTTCACAGTCGGAGCACATCTAATGCAACACGATGGGATGAATCTGGCCGTGTATGCCGAGAAATTAGAAAAATTGGCGGTAAGTTCAGGACTGGATTATTACCCGATTCATTTTGATATCGTGCCGAATAATTTCATGTCCGAAATCGCCGTTTATGGCCTGCCAGTCCGCATGCCACATTGGTCATTTGGTTTGCGCTACATTCATCAATTGATACGTCAGGGGATGGGTCATTCACGCATTTTTGAAGTGATGTTTCCCGGTAATCCCTGCCATGCGTATCTTGCTCGAGATAATTCAATCGCGGAAAACACGCTAGTGATTGCTCATGTTATCGGTCATGCAGATTTTGTAAAAAACAATCATTTATTTTCCAGATTTATGCACATGGCTGGCAATCGCATACTGGAACCGGCGGCGGAACGCGCACACAATATTGAATTAGCGCTGCAAACTCATGGTCAGCAGCGCGTAGAGGCCGTTCTCGATGCAGCGCTGGCTCTTGAGCCACATATCGATATCAATCAGAGGCTGCATCGTGAAGCAAGCGATCTTACTTTCAAAGAAGCGGCAACAGATCGCACCGTCATGTCGAATCCATTCTTAAATAAATTTCAGCAATTACCTGTCGCGCAGCCCCCGAGCCGTGATACGGATGATGCGCTCATTCCACCATGCTTTCCTCGCCGGCCGGAATATGACTTGCTTTGGTTTATTGCGCACTTTGCACCTGAGCTCGCCGGTTGGGAGCGTGATATTTTTCTTGCTGTTCGGCAGGAATCTTTCTATTTTTATCCTGTTTTTGCCTGTCAGATCATGAATGAGGGATGGGCATCCTACTGGCATGCACGTTTACTTCGCGAAGCCGATTTTCTGCCGGATGAGTTATATCTTTCTGCGGTCAAGGCACACTCGGATGTAGTACGTCCTTTCGCTGGAGATGATCAGCTGGCGCTGGCGATCAACCCCTATCATCTGGGATTTTCGATCTGGGAAGACCTTATTGAAAAACAAGGCATTGTGGCTGCCCGAGCGATATGCAGGGAAGAAGATGATTTTGGCTTCATCAGGAATTACCTAACAGAAGAACTCGCAGAGAAACTCGGACTTTTTGTTTACACAGCCAATTCCGAGGGGAGTATTCGTATCATTGAAAGAGACATATTCTCGCTGAGAGAGGCTTTACTGGCTTCGCGATTCAATTATGGAGCGCCAAGAATCGCTGTGAACAAAGTTCATGTTGATGGAAGTCTTGAACTGACTCACGATTATCAAAGCGATGGAAGCGGCCTAGATCTTGGGCGTGCCGAAAGGGTACTTGAGTACATTGCAAGGATGTGGCGCAGACCGGTCGTTTTGCATACGGCGGGTGCTAGTGGAATCCCCAGAGTCATCAGCAGCCATCCCGCTGAAAAACCCGCTTCCAGTATTCGAGGAGATACTGACTGATTCAGCGCTGACTGATCCAGCAATGAATGATGAATCGCTGCAGGTCCTAGCCCGCGGAAGTCAGCTACCAAGAAGTCATCACTGTCAAAACAGGATGGAATCTGGCTCGTTAGCCGAACCTGCAATCTTCCGTAAACCCGCATGAACACTGACTTTCAGACCGATTTAGAGGTAGCGCAATCTCCCAGAAACTGATCTGTTAAGCGCGACAGCGGCGGTGGCAACCATGGGTGATCAGCATGCAAAAAATCGTTTGAACTCCGGGAGGCATCCATCTAAGCCTCTTAGTTGAATGCTTGGCTTTCCGCAGCGAGTTTGACCAGCAGTGGTGCCGGGACCCACGCTTCCGGATGACGGCCTTTCCCATAGCGGTTGATGGCCATCAGCACATTGGATAACCCGATCGTATCGGCATAGAACATCGGCCCGCCACGAAACAGCGGAAAACCGTAGCCAGTCAGGTAGACCATATCGATATCTGAGGCTTTCATCGCGATTCCTTCCTCCAGGATCAGGGCCCCTTCATTGACAAGGGCATACACTAATCGCTCTATGATTTCCTGATCACTGATTTTCCTATGCTCAATGCCAAGATCTTTTGAATGCGCAATGATCATCTGATTGACTTCATCTGACGGATAAGCTTTGCGATCGTTAGGCTTGTAGTCATACCACCCGGCTGATGTTTTTTGTCCGAACCTGCCCTTCTCACACAGGAGGTCTGCAACCTTCGAGTAAGTAACTTCAGGCTTCTCGACATATCGGCGCTTGCGGATGTACCAGCCTATATCATTCCCTGCGAGGTCACTCATGCGGAAAGGGCCCATGGCGAAACCGAACTTCTCAATGGCCTTATCGACCTGTTCGGGCAAACAACCCTCTTCGAGCAGGAATCCAGCCTGACGGATGTATTGCTCGACCATGCGATTACCGATGAAACCATCGCACACACCGGATACCACACCCGTCTTGCGTATCGTCTTTGCCAACGCCATCGTCGTCGCCAGCACATCTTTCGCTGTTTTTTCCCCACGAACGATTTCGAGCAATTTCATCACATTGGCAGGGCTGAAAAAGTGCGTGCCAATCACGTCTTGTGGGCGCTTGGTAAATGCCGCTATTTTGTCGATATCCAGCGTCGAGGTATTGGAGGCGAGAATGGCGCCCGGTTTCATTACCTCGTCGAGTTTTTTGAATACCACTTCCTTAACACTCATATCTTCAAATACGGCTTCAATTACGATATCTGCCTGACCAATATCGTCGTAAGACATCGTGCCGCTGATCAGACTCAGGCGCTTCTCGAGCTGCTCCTGGGTGAGCTTACCCTTTTTCATGCTGTTCTCGTAATTTTTGCGCAGGATGTTCATCCCTTTATCTAGCGCTTCCTGCTTTACTTCAAGCACCTTGACAGGGATGCCTGCATTCGCAAAATTCATGGCGATCCCACCTCCCATGGTTCCAGCGCCAATGACGGCGGCAGAGCGTATCGTGCGTAGCGGCGTGTCAGCCGGCACATCAGGAATCTTGGACGCGGCGCGTTCTCCGAAGAAGGCATGTCGCAATGCCTTCGATTCAGACGTCTGTACCAATTCGAGGAAAAGATCGCGCTCCACCTTGAGGCCATCGTCGAATTTCTTGTTCACAGCAGCAGCCACCGCATCAACACATTTGAGCGGAGCCGGGAAAGGACCTGCCACCGTGCGTACGGTGTTGCGCGCAAACTGGAGATAGCCATCCGCATTGGGATAGGTGATGCTGATATCGCGCACCTTTGGCAAAGGACGAACATCAGCGACTTTCCGAGCAAAGTCCATGGCACCAGCCATTAGTTCACCCGTGATCATGTGATCAAATAACTTGGTGCCTGCGAGTTTTTCGGACATCACCGGATTTCCGGAGACAATCATGTTCAACGCAGTTTCAAGCCCCAGGATACGCGGCAAACGTTGTGTGCCACCTGCGCCGGGAAGTATGCCCAGCTTCACTTCGGGCAAAGCGATTTGCGCACCCGCGACCGCAACGCGGTAATGACAGCCCAGCGCAAGCTCCAGTCCACCACCCATGGCCACGCCATGAATCGCGGCGATCACCGGCTTGCCACTGTTTTCGACGATTTGGATCACCGTTTGCAGCCATGGCTCCTGCAAAGCTTTGGGCGTGTTGAATTCGCGTATGTCCGCGCCCCCAGAAAACCCTTTCCCCTCACCTGCCAAGATAATGGCCCTGATGGCAGCATTCTCGTTGGCCTGGAGAATACCCTCGACGATGCCCTTTCTGGTGTCGTAGCCAAGGCCATTGACAGGCGGGTTGTTCAGGGTGATGACGGCAATATCGCCCTGCTCGCGGTAGGTAGCGGTCATTCAAGTGTCTCCGGTAATGTTGTATCGATCTGGCCGAGCGTATCCGGCGCGAACATCGCTGCCCCCACAGGGGGCATGAAACCGCCACTATAACTCAGGAAAGCACGACCGTATTTTAATTGCCCGTGCGTTTCATTCTCAGCAGTGCACTACGCTGCTGATCCTCATGATAGGCGTACTCGACACGACCGCCGCTCACTTTGCCCATCACGATCATGTTGGCCGTGATCGCGTCATGATCCTCCGCGCTGAAAGGATCTTCGTAACTGGTCACTACGCCCTGATAGCGAAAATTTAGATGTTCCATTGCCTGCCGGATGGCATCGCCATGCAATGACTTGGCCTGCCGTATGGCATGCGCCAGCAAATGCATTCCGTCATAACCCTGCGCAGCGCTCATCGGGGAAGGAATCCTGTCTGTCTTGAACGTTCGTTGGTAGGCCAGAAGAAAACTGTTTTTCGCAATGGAGCCAGCATCCTGAATGAAGGTCTGTGGCATCAACGCACCATCGCCGGCAGCGCCTGCAATATCCATGAAATTTCGCATGGAAAGCGTCCAGCTTCCCAGCAGAGGTACCCGCCAACCGGAAGAACGCATGCCTTTTGCAATGGAGGCCAGCTCAGGTCCGATGCCCCAGGCGACGATTACTTGTGCCCCGGCGGCTCTTGCGTTCTTGATCGGCACGCTCATGTCGCTGTCGCCAAGCTTGAACCGTTGCTGGGATACGAGATCGAGCCCCATTAACCTTGCCTGCTCCGCAAAGGCGAGCGCACCACTTTCACCGTAAGCCGTCGTGTCGGCGAGCAAAGCGACCTTGAGCAGCGATTTCTTTTTGAGATCAGTGGCGAGCACCCGTGCTTCCAGATCCAGCGTGGGCGACACCCGAAAAATATAATTAGCAACTGCCGCTGGCGGCGCGAACTTACGCGTGAGTGCAGGCCCCGTGGATACGGCAATAATTAATGGAATCTTCGCGCGCTGATAGTAATCGATAGAAGCAAGACCAACACCTGTGTTGACAATGCCGATGGTCGCTATTACTCGCAGCTGCGTCAGCTCTTCCGCAATTTTTGCGCCGACCTGCTCATTTGCCGTATCGTCACGCTCAACGAGCTCGATCGGAACACCATGGATGCCCCCAGCGCCATTGATTTCAGCCACTGCCAGTCTGACGCCGTTGCGCATGCTCTCGCCCATCGGACTTGATCCGCCACTAAAGGGTCCGCTGAGCCCTATCCGCAGTGTCTCGGCACAGGCTGGTGTGACATAGCCCGAGAGTATTGCCAGCAACATGATCGTTTGTACCCTCATCATTGACCCTTTGACCACTGATGCTGACCCGTAGCGACCCACCTTACCCATCTCACCCTCCCTCGGTTTGGATGAGCACGAGTGTCTCGGTTGTCGCAAAGGTCTGTCCATAGCAGCGCGCAGACTGTGGCGAAGACCCCACCTCCTGATCGAGCGTTTTTGCTGCCAACAAAAAAGCCCGCATAACGCGGGCTCGAGCCACCGAGGCGAATTCGGTGTCTGTGCGTGCTTATGAAGGACGTTTCATGCTGCACGAAGTCGGTTGTGCCGCAACATAGGGCTCCACCTTCTGTTCAGTGCGCCAGCCATAACCCGTGTTCTCCTGATCGAACTTCACATCCTTGCCATTAACCTTCACCCACGTGTTGATATATAGCGGCTGCTGCAACTGATGGTCCGTCTTTCGCATCTCGACCTCGCCGTTCAACGACTTGAATTTTTGTCCCTCCATCGCAAATGCCACCTTGACCGGGTCGGTTGACTTTGCCTGAACAATACCCTTGGCCAGCAGTTGAACGGCGGAATAGGCGGTCGCTGCGTAAAAGTCATCGCTGTATTTTTTCTTGAATGATTCAACGATATCCTTGCCTGCAGCAATTTCGCTGTTCACATTCCAGGTACCCACGTAACGCACGTGATCGGCAGCGGTCGATCCCATAACGGTGGGGACACCGGTCGTGTACGCATAGTACGTGTAAAACTTGGCTTTCAGATCAGACTCGCGTGCTGCCTTTACCAGCAGGGCAAGATCGGAACCCCAGTTACCGGTGATAACCGTGTCCGCACCGCTAGCACTGATCTTGGCGACGTAGGGTGCGAAATCTTTCACACTGCCTATCGGATGAAGATCGTCACCGACGATCTCGATATCGGGTCGCTTGCGACTCAGGTACTCTTTTGCCGCCCTTGTCACCTGATGACCGTGCGCATAGTTCTGGCCGATGATGTACACCTTCTTAACCGACTTGTCCTTGATGAGAAAGGTAGTCAGGGCCTCCATCTTCATGTCCGAGTTCGCATCAAGACGAAAATGCCAGAAACTGCACTTGCTGTTAGTCAGATCAGGATCAACCGCCGCATAATTGAGAAACACGATTTCCTTGCCTGGGTTGCGCTCGTTATGCTTGTTGATCGCATCAATCAGCGCACCTGCAGCACCCGAACCATTGCCCTGGGCAATGTAGCGATAACCCTGATCAATGACGGTTTTAAGCACAGTCAGGGATTCTTGCGGGCTGGCCTTGTTGTCGAAGCCAGTGATCTCGAACGTATGACCCAAAGCCCATTTCTCACGGTTGGCGATCTCGGCAGAAATTTGAAAACTGCGGAAGGTGTTCTGCCCCACCGGCGCAAACGGACCGGATAGCGGATCGATAAATGCGATTTTGATATTGTCCGACAGCGCAGTGACTGGAAGCACGGCAAAGGCCAGCGTCAAGCCAGCCATCAATGGGCGGTTCAGCGATTTCATGGGACTCCTTCGGTACCTGATGATCTTGATTAACAAGGATTGGCCGTGGGTAGGATAAGTTCATACCTCCAGCCATTCTTTGCGTACGATAACATCTCCGCGCAGACTGGCCGGAGTTCCCTCGAACACGATCGCACCCCTTCCCATCACGTAAACCCGCTGTGAGATCTCGAGCGCAATGGCAAGCTTTTGTTCCACCAGCAGGACGGATATGCCACGCCGCTTGAGTGCCTGCAAATAATCAGCCACCTGTTCGACGATCTTCGGCGCCAGTCCTTCCGTGGGCTCGTCGATCATGACCAGATCGGGGTCTCCCATCAAGGTGCGGCACAGCGTGAGCATCTGCTGCTCTCCGCCTGACAATACGCCAGCCTGGGTATGCTGACGCTCGCGCAGTCGGGGGAACATTGCGTACATCTCATCGACGCACCAGCGCGACGCTTTCCCCTTCTTCTCGCCGAGAATCAGATTCTGCTCAACGGTCAGGGTGGGGAAAATATCGCGGTTTTCAGGAACGTAACCGAGTCCGCAGTGCGCGACTCGGTAAGCCGGCAGTCCGAGAATCTGATTACCCTTGAACTTCACCGACCCCGTCGCGCTGACCAAGCCCATGACCGCTTTCACCGTGGTCGAGCGACCAACGCCGTTGCGGCCCAGAAGGCTGACAATCTCGCCTTGCTCCACGGTGAGGTTCACGCCATGAAGTACATGGCTCTTGCCGTAGTAGGCATGCAGGTCATGTATTTCAAGCAAGGGAGTCACGAGGCCTCCTTCACCGAGGCATGACCACCCAGATAGGCTTCCTGCACGCGCGGATTGTCTCGAACCGATGCGGGCGTATCAAAAGCAATTACTTCGCCGTACACAACCACGGCAATGCGATCAGCGACACCAAAGACAACGCTCATGTCGTGTTCGACCATCAGCAAAGTTTTGCCTTGAGTGACATGGCGAATTAATTCAACCGCCCGATCCGATTCCGAGCGACTCATGCCAGCGGTAGGTTCATCCAGCAAAATCAGTTCTGCCCCCCCTGCCACCGTGATGCCGATTTCCAGTGCACGCTGCTCTGCATAGGTCAGCAGACCCGCAGGCGTATCCCTTCGCCATGAAAGGCCAATAGCTTCCATCACCTGCTCAGCCAGCTCGCGGACGTCTTTGAGACCACTCAACTTGTGCCAGAACGAATAGCGGTAACCCAGTGACCAGAGCACCGAACAGCGCAAGTTCTCGAATACCGACAACCGATGGAAGATGTTGGTTATCTGAAAACTACGCGAGAGTCCAAGCCGGTTAATCTGAGATGGGGCCAGACCAGCAATCGGACGGCCATTGAGCGTAATCTCGCCGCTGCTGGGGGCAAAGCGCCCGGAGATGAGATTGAACAGCGTCGATTTACCCGCCCCATTGGGGCCGATGATGGCAATGCGTTCCCCGGTTCGAACGGACAGGTTCACTCCCCGGATGATCTCGGCGCTGCCAAACTGCTTGCGGACATCCTTGAGCTCGAGAATGGTCGTGCTCATCGCCGCCCTCCCCGCAATGCGCGCTCGGTTTCTGCCTGAGCGTCACCCCAGACATTCAGGAAGGGCTTCCGACACTTCAGGAAAAAAATACCACCAATCAGCAGCATCACGATTGCGCAGAGCCACGCCGGGGCAGCAGTAGCTTCAACGCTGATACCAAACACGTGCAGCGAGGTGCCGTGCGCTGCGTCCAGAGATAGTCGGTACGTCATTTCGATCAACATGATAAAACCCGCCAAGGCGATGAGCAGAGGCGCGGCCAGCCTGAGCATGGCGGGAAGAACCCGGGGCATCAAACCTGCCGATGCCAGACGCACGTTCATCAGGATCAGGCTTGCCAGCCCCCCCGGTGCGTACATCACCATCATGATGAAAAACAATCCCAGGTACAGCAACCAGGCTTTGGTCAATTCGGGCAACATCACCGTCAGCAGCACACCAATAACTGCCCCCAGCATCGGTCCAAAAAACACGCCTGTGCCGCCGATGAAGGCGAACAGCAGCACGGCGCCAGACCGAGCGGCGCTCTCGTTCTCAGCACTGACAATCTCGAAATTGATCGCTGTCAGACCACCCGATATCCCGGCGAAGAAAGCGGACAACATCAGCATGAGGAAACGCACTCGCTGAGGGTCATAGCCGACGAACTCCGCGCGTTCAGGATTGTCACGGACAGCGTTGGCAATCCGACCCAAAGGCGTATGCGCCAAGGCGAACATGGCGATCGTACTGATGAACAACCAGAACGCAATGAGATAGTAGACATGGATCTGCGGACCAAAGCTGATACCGAGCACCGGTTGTCCGTACACTCGATTACCCGATATTCCACCCTCGCCACCGAAAAAACCGGGAAACATCAGGGAGCAAGCGAACACCAGTTCCACGATTCCCATCGTAATCATGGAAAACGCCGTGCCAGCCCGACGAGTGGTCACATAGCCAAAAAGCGCGCCAAATAACAAACCCGCGATGCCGCCCACCAGCGGCACCAGGGTCAATGGCACCAACCCTACCCCATGGCTGGCCAGATTGATCGCGTGGATAGCGAAGAAGGCACCCAGACCGGAATAGACCGCATGACCAAAGGACAGCATCCCGCTCTGGCCGAGCAGCATGTTGTACGACAGCGCGAAAATCATGACTGTCCCCATCAGCGAGAGGAGCGATACGCTGCTGCCGGAGCTGAACACAAGCGGTGCAATGATCAATGCCAGCGCAAAGCTGCTCCACACCAGCCAGCGGCTCAGGTTGAGGGGTGAGTATCGCAGTGGCCCGACTGGCATGCTCAGCTCTCCCTTTTACCCATCAGGCCGCGTGGTCGGAAGATCAGTACCAATACCAGCAGCAGGTAAGGCAGGATCGGCGCCACTTCGGAGAGCGTCAGCGAGAGCAATCGGTACGCTGGCCACTCGTGATTGGGTACCATGCCCAGACGCGCCAGAGGTCCGAGTAGAGACCAATCGAGCGCAACCGCAAAAGTCTGGATCATTCCGATCAGCAGCGAGGCGAGAAAGGCGCCACCCAGGGAGCCCATGCCCCCGACGACGACAACAACAAAAATAATGCTCCCCACTGTCGCGGCCATGGCCGGCTCGGTCACAAAGGCGTTGCCACCGATGACACCGGCGAGACCGGCAAGCGCACAGCCGCCGCCAAAAACCATCATGAACACGCGAGGCACATTGTGGCCGAGCGCTTCGACCGCCTCAGGGTGGGTCAGCG
The DNA here is from genome assembly GCA_900299005.1 of Oxalobacteraceae bacterium. Taxonomy (GTDB): domain Bacteria; phylum Pseudomonadota; class Gammaproteobacteria; order Burkholderiales; family Burkholderiaceae_D; genus Pernthalerella. Next base: position 46,849 of record OMID01000029.1, on the reverse strand, counting down.
CAGCTTGGATGACCAGCCCGATCCGGGTGCGAGTCAAGAGCAGCCATATTGCCAACACCATCAGAACCGCCACCAGCATCATGAACCCGCGGTAAACAGGAAACGCCATCGTGAAGAGTGAAAACAACGGACCCTCCAGCGCTGGGGGTATTTTGTAGGGCACGGCCGAGCGTCCCCAGACCAGCTGCACCAGCTCGACGATGACGTAAGAGAGACCAAACGTGAACAGTAATTCCGAGACGTGCCCAAACTTGTGAACGGCGCGCAGTCCAAATCGTTCGACCAGCGCTCCCGCAAGTCCGGTCAGCACAGGCGCAATCAGCAACGCTGCCCAGAAGCCAAGCAGCTGACTGGTCGCGTAGCCGAAATAAGCGCCCAGCATGTAGAAACTCGCATGGGCAAAATTGAGCACCCCCATCATGCTGAATATCAGCGTCAGCCCGGAAGACAGCATGAATAGCAGCAGTCCGTAGCTCAGGCCATTGAGCAGTGATATCAGTGTGAATTCCAAGTCCTGAATTCCCGGTGCGAGTCGTGGTTGATGATGATGGTAACGACCCTATCAGGCGGTGGGCAGCTTGTAGTCGCGATAGGCTTCACGGATCTTGTTCTTCAAAATTTTTCCGGTAGCGCCCAAGGGCAGACTGTCAGTGAACACGACATCATCCGGTGTCCACCATTTTGCTATTTTTCCCTCATAAAATTTGAGTAATTCCGCCTTGGTGATCTCCATGCCTGGTTTCTTCACCACGACCAGTAAGGGGCGTTCATCCCATTTGGGGTGAGCGATACCGATGCAGGCCGCCTGCAACACGGCGGGATGCGCCACCGCGATGTTTTCAAGATCGATGCTACCTATCCACTCACCACCGGATTTGATCACGTCTTTGCTGCGGTCAGTGATCTGCATGTAGCCTTCCGCGTCGATCACGGCCACATCGCCCGTCGGGAACCAGCCATCTTGCAGCACATTGCCGCCCTCGTTCTTGAAGTAAGCCTCGATCACCCACGGACCTTTGACGAGCAGGTTGCCATAGGTCTTGCCATCCCAAGCTAATTCCTGGCCATCGTCATCGACGATCTTCATGTCCACACCAAAAATGGCGCGCCCTTGCTTTTCAAGGCGAGCCTGTTTTTCATCATCGGACAAGTGCGCATGCTTGCCAGTAAGTGTGCAACAGGTACCCAGAGGCGACATCTCCGTCATCCCCCACGCGTGCACCACTTCGACGCCATAGTCGTGACGGAAAGTTTTCATCATCGCCGGCGGACAAGCCGAGCCGCCGATCACCGTTCGTCGGAAAGTAGAAAATTTGAGATTATTCTGCGCGGTATATGTCAGAAGACCCAGCCAGACCGTCGGCACGCCAGCGGAAAATGTCACGCCCTCCTGCTCGAAGAGTTCGTAGATCGATTTTCCGTCCAGCGCTGGGCCGGGGAATACCAGCTTGGCGCCGGTCAGCATCACGGAATACGGCAAGCCCCAGGCATTGACATGGAACATGGGCACGACCGGCAGGACGACATCCCGCGCGGAGACATTCAGCGCGTCTGGCAGTGCCGATGCGTAGGAATGCAGCATGGTGGAGCGATGTGAATACAGCGCCCCCTTGGGATTACCCGTGGTCCCAGAGGTGTAGCACAGGCTGGAGGCCGAGTTCTCATCGAACAGCGGCCAGTCGAATTGGTCGCTGCTACTGGCAATCAGATCTTCGTAGCACAGCAAATTAGCTACCTTGGAATCAACCGGCATGCGATCGCGATCGCACATCATGACATAGCCTTTTATCGTCTTGGCCAACGGCGCAATGGCTTCGATCACCGGCAGAAAATTCAGGTCGAAAAACAGATACTGATCTTCTGCGTGGTTAGCGATGTAGGCAATCTGCTCCGGGTGCAGTCGGGGGTTTACCGTATGCAGCACGGCGCCAGAACCAGATACCGCGTAGTAGGCTTCGAGATGACGATAACCATTCCAGGCAAGGGTAGCAACGCGATCGCCCATCGCCACCCCCAGATGTTTGAGCGCATTGGCCAGCTTGCGCGCTCGCTGGTGACAATCGCGGTAGGTGTAGCGATGCATATCTCCTTCAACCCGACGCGAGACCACTTCGGTGTCACCGTAATACCGATCGGCGTGCTTGATCAGGCTCGAGATCAGCAGAGGCTGGCTCATCATCCGGCCCGTCAAAGGGCTCTGGGGATACTGCATCATGGTGTCTCCTGTCTCGTTTTTTTGCAGAGCATTTTTTGACGGGCGATTTTTGTGCCGGACTTATCCTTTAGTCAACGAATTTTCATCTTGCGCCGCAGCAACCGGTGCTGCGCTCCGCGCGACTGACGCGCTCGGGATAGTCGTCCGGTGAGGCACGCGCTTCTCTGTCAAAATATGACAAATGAATAGCATGCAGCCCGATCACTCCTTTGAGCATCCTAACAGAAGCCTTCTCATGAATTCCCCGGACTTGCCTTTTAACGCGCGCTCTGGCTTAGCTGAGCTTGCGCTGGGCAGTCGGTTCGGCCAATTACCACCGGCTTTCTACACGCCGCTGTCTCCCTCGCCACTGCCTTCGCCTTATCTCGTTTGCGCCAGCGAAGCGACAGCGGGGCTGATCGGACTGGACGCCAACGAGCTCTACACGGAGGAATTTTTGCGTCTGTTCTCCGGGAACGCCGTGCACCCCGACTCGCGCCCCCTGGCTGCTGTCTACTCCGGTCATCAATTTGGCGTCTGGGCGGGTCAGCTTGGTGATGGCCGCGCCATTCTGTTGGGCGAGGTAAGAGCAGATAGAGAACCCCTTGGCACGCTGGAACTGCAACTCAAAGGCTCGGGCAAAACGCCCTACTCAAGGATGGGAGACGGCCGGGCCGTGCTGCGCTCTTCCATACGCGAATTTCTCTGCTCTGAGGCGATGGCGGGCCTGGGCATACCGACGTCACGCGCGCTCTGCGTCATCGGTTCTGACCTGCGAGTCATGCGCGAGACGCCGGAGACCACGGCAGTCGTCACACGCATGGCGCAGAGCTTCGTGCGTTTTGGTTCATTTGAACATTGGTTCTATCACCAACAACCAAAAGCCCTCAAAACCCTGGCTGATTATGTTTTGGAGCAAAGCTATCCTGAACTTCTCGACGCCCGCCGCCCGTACCAGGCGCTGCTCGGCGAAGTCACGCGACGCACTGCTGAATTGATTGCACAATGGCAGGCGGCAGGATTCATGCACGGCGTACTCAACACCGACAACATGTCGATCCTGGGCATCACACTGGATTATGGACCGTTCGGCTTCATGGAAGCCTACGATCCAGCGCACATCTGCAACCACACTGACCAGCAGGGTCGCTATTCCTACCGGATGCAGCCGCGTATCGGTGAATGGAATTGCTACGCTCTTGGACAAGCCATGGTGTCGCTGATCGGTGATGTGGATGACGTGCACGAGGCGCTGTCTGTCTACCAGCCGACATTCGAAACGAGAATGGCTTCGTTGTGGCAGGCCAAGCTGGGGCTGCAAAGTCACTCGCACGGCGACGACCAACTCGTTGCCCGACTGCTGGAGATCCTCGCTCGCAACCACGTTGATTTTCCGCTGTTCTTCCGCCGGCTCTCCGATGTGAAGCGCGAGGATTCCGGATCTGATGCTCCCTTACGCGATTTATTCCTGGACCGACCCGCGCTCGACGCATGGTTAGCAGAATACCGTCAGCGACTCGGCCAGGAGCACAGTGACGATACTGCCCGCAAGCAGAACATGGATCGGGTGAACCCGAAATATGTCCTGCGCAATTACCTGGCGCAGGTTGCGATCGACAAGGCACAGCAAAAAGACTTCTCCGAAGTAGAACGTCTGCTGACGCTGTTGCAGCGACCCTATGATGAGCAGCCGGAGCATGACGAGTATGCGCAATTACCCCCCGAATGGGCAGCCGGCATTGAAGTCAGCTGCTCTTCTTGAGGAGCCTCAATGAAGCATAAAGTGACCCGCAGCGACGCAGAATGGAAAGCCATGCTGGACCCGATGGACTATCAGGTCACGCGTCATGCGGCGACCGAGCGCGCATTCACCGGTCGGTACTGGGATCATCATGAGCCCGGCATCTATCATTGCGTCTGTTGTGGCACTGCCCTGTTTGAGTCAGACGCGAAGTTCGACGCTGGTTGCGGCTGGCCCAGCTATTCCAGAGCACTCGATCCGACGCATGTCAGCGAAAAAATCGATCGCAGCCACGGCATGATCAGGACCGAGATTTTATGCGCTGTGTGTGACGCACATCTAGGCCATGTATTCCCGGATGGCCCACCGCCCACAGGTTTGCGTTATTGCATCAACTCCGCAGCACTGCGCTTCGTGCCTGCGGAGACTCCAGCATGAAACAGCGATGAAACTTTTATTTGACCTTTTTCCGGTGATTTTATTTTTCGTCGTGTTCCGACTGGCGGGCGCTCATCCGGAAGCCGCTCGCGCCTTGGGAACTGACTACTTGTCGGGGCTGGTGTCGGGCGGCACGATCACCGAAGCTCAAGCGCCCATTCTGCTTGCCACCGCAGTGGCTATCCTCGCAACCTTAGGCCAGATCGGCTGGCTGCTGGCCCGACGCAAACCTGTGGATAATATGTTGTGGGTGTCGTTGGCCATCATTGTGCTGTTCGGTGGTGCAACGATCTATTTTCATGATGAGCAATTCATCAAGCTCAAACCAACCGTGCTGTACTGGTGCTTCGCTCTCGTCCTGTTGGGTAGTTCGCTTCTCTTCAAGAAGAATCTCATCAAATCCATGATGGATAAGCAGATCAATCTGCCCGATCCTGTCTGGGCGCGACTCAACCTCGCCTGGTGCCTCTTCTTTTCAGTGATGGGCGCACTGAATCTGTACATCGCTTTCAATTTTTCACTGGATTTCTGGGTCAATTTCAAGCTGTTCGGATTTCTTGGGCTGATGATCGCTTTTGTCGTGCTTCAAAGTATTTATCTCTCTCGCCACATGAAAGAAATCGAATGAACCGCGTCGAGCAAATTCAGCAGTTACTCACACTCGGCCTCTCACCCGAATCCCTGCATATCGAAGACGAGTCAGCACTGCACGCCGGGCATGCCGGCGCAGCCTCTGGTGGCGGACATTATCGGATTCGCATGATTTCAGCGCGCTTCGACGGGCTGGGCAAGGTGGGTCGGCATCGGCTGGGGTATGATTGCCTGCGCGAGTTGATGCAGAAAGAAATTCATGCGCTCGCGATGACCTTGCTGACGCCGGCCGAGGCAGCTGCACCGGAATCCCCTTGAACCGAACAGCCGCCAACCATGGCGCCGGCCGATTTTTAACAACGACCCCTAAATCAATAATTATGATGAACCTGAAAACCGCTCGCCTGCTCGTGTTGCTGATGGTATCGGCCGGATTGCCCGTGCTGGCGCAGAACGTCGCCGTGGTCAATGGCAAGGCAATTCCGACTTCCCGCGTCGATGTGATGGTCAAGCAAATGGTGCAGCAAGGCCAGCAAGACACCCCAGAGATGCGCTCAATGATCAAGGACGAGCTGATCAATCGTGAAGTGCTCGCCCAAGAGGCTGACAAGCAAGGCGTCTCCAGCCGCGCTGACATCAAGAACCAGATCGAGATGGCTCGCCAGTCCATCGTAATTCGCGCGATGGTGTCTGACTACCTGACCAAGAACCCTGTCAAAGACGACGACATGAAGGCCGAGTACGAGAAGGTCAAGGCATCCAATAGCGGCAAGGAGTATCACGCACGTCATATCCTCGTCGAAAAGGAAGATGACGCCAAGGCTATCATCACCAAGCTCAAGGGTGGCGCCAAGTTCGAAGAACTGGCTAAATCTTCAAAGGACCCCGGCTCAGCCGAACAAGGGGGTGATCTTGGCTGGGCGCCGCCAGATGCCTTTGTCAAGCCATTCTCGGAAGCGATGACGGCGCTGAAAGCTGGGGAGTACACACAAAATCCGGTCAAATCACAGTTTGGCTACCACGTGATCAGACTCGAAGAAATGCGCGATGCGCAATTCCCGCCCTTCGAAGAAGTCAAAGGCCAGATCGCGGAATCTCTGCAACAGCGCAAACTGCAGGATTTCCAGCAGAGCCTGAAAAAGAAAGCGAAAATTCAGTAGGTTTCTGCGAACGATCGTGAAATACAAAACGCTCCCTCGGGAGCGTTTTTATTTGCGGCGCCCGTTGGGCTGCAGCGTTATCCCACCCACTGGCGCGCGTTGCGGAACATGCGCATCCACGGCGCGTCCTCACCCCAAGCCTGCGGATGCCAGGAGTGCTGCACAGTCCGGAATACGCGCTCCGCATGCGGCATCATCACCGTGAAGCGACCATCCGGTGTGGTGACCGCCGTGATACCCAAGGGCGATCCGTTGGGATTGAGCGGGTAGCGCTCGGTTTGCTGCCCGTAGTTATCCACAAAACGCAGTGCTACCTGTACTTTTGTCAGATCACCGGTGTGCGCAAAATTCGCAAATCCCTCGCCATGGGCCACCGCAATCGGTGTGCGCGTACCAGCCATGCCAGCGAAGAAAATCGATGGCGACTCAGGAACCTCCACCATCGCAAAGCGTGCCTCGAATTGTTCGGATTGATTGCGCGTGAATTTCGGCCAGTGCTCAGCACCGGGGATGATGGACTTCAGACTGCTCATCATCTGGCAGCCATTACAGATGCCCAGCGCGAATGCGTCTCCACGCTGGAAAAATGTCGAGAATTGTTCTAATAGCGAGGGGTTAAACAAGATGGTTTTAGACCAGCCCTCACCCGCGCCGAGTACATCGCCATAAGAAAAGCCGCCGACTGCAATCAGGCCCGTGAAGCTCTCGAGTGATATGCGTTCGGCGATGAGGTCGCTCATGTGCACATCAATCGCATCAAAACCCGAACGATGCATCACATAGGCCGTCTCGACGTGCGAGTTGACACCCTGTTCTCGCAAGATTGCCACGCGTGGCCGTGCGCCGCTTGCCACGAAAGGCGCCGCCACGTCTTCGCTCGGATCGAAAGTGATCTTTGGCTGCATACCTGGGTCGGATTCGTCAAGCCAGCGGTCATATTCTGCGTCTGCGCAAGCTCGGTTATCCCGAAGGCGTGCAAGCCGCCAGCTGGTCTCACTCCACAGACGGTGCAGTGCCGAGCGTCGCTGGCTGTAAATGATCTTTGCATCGCGCGTGAACTCGATCACGTCACGATCATTTGTCTTGCCGATAATGTGGCTGCATGCACCCAGACCAAACTCGCGAAGCACCGCCATCACATCGGACTTTTCGGCTGCACGCACCTGGAGAACCGCCCCCAGCTCCTCATTGAACAGTGCGCGCAGAGTGAGATCATTGCGGCGCTCATCCACCTGACCAGCCCAATTTTTGGAGTCCCCCCAGTCTGTCGCATGCTCGCCCTCGGTGACCAGAATGTCGAGATTCACCGAGATCCCGGTATGCCCGGCAAAAGCCATCTCGCATAGCGTCGTGTACAGCCCGCCATCGGAGCGATCATGGTAGGCAAGCACTTTCTGCTCGAGGTTCAGACGTTGCACTGCATCGAAGAAAGACTTCAGGTCCGCCGCATCCTCCAGATCCGGCACCTCGTCGCCCAACTGCTGCATCACCTGTGCCAGCGCCGAGGCACCCAAGCGATTCTTGCCACGCCCGAGATCGATCAGGATCAGTGAAGTCTCGCCAATATCCGTGCGCAATTGAGGTGTGAGCGAGCGTCGCACATCCGTCACTGGTGCGAACGAGGACACGATGAGTGACACCGGCGAGATGACGGCCTTGTCGCCCTCGTCATCACGCCATGTCGTGCGCATCGATAGGGAATCCTTGCCAACCGGAATACTGATGCCAAGCGCGGGGCAGAGTTCCATCCCGACCGCTCTCACCGTGTCGAACAGCGCGGCATCCTGCCCTGGCTGACCGCAGGCTGCCATCCAGTTTGCCGATAATTTAATGTCAGAGAGTGCCCCGATGGCGGCAGCGGCGATATTAGTAATGGCTTCACCAACTGCCATACGTCCTGATGCGGGTGCATTCACTACGGCCAGCGGCGTGCGCTCGCCCATCGCCATCGCCTCTCCGAGGTAGCCAACATGGCTCATGGTCGTGACTGCGCAGTCCGCCACCGGCACCTGCCACGGCCCCACCATCTGATCGCGCACCGTATGCGCACCCACCGTGCGATCACCTATCGTAATAAGGAAAGATTTGTCCGCAACCGTCGGTAGCTGCAGAACGCGCTTCGCGGCTTCTTCGAGCCCAATGCCTGTGAGATCAATCGGTATGGCGGACTGCTGCTCACGTCTCACATCACGATGCATTTTCGGGGGTTTGCCCAGCAAGACGTCCATTGGCATATCCACCGGATAGTTGTCATGCTGCGGATCGATCACGCGCAGTTGCCGCTCCTCGGTCGCAATGCCGACCACCGCAAAAGGGCAGCGCTCACGCTCACACAATGATGTGAACAAGGGCAGGCTGGAGGGCGCAATGGCCATTACATACCGCTCTTGTGATTCATTGCTCCAGATTTCCTTGGGCGCGAGTCCACTCTCTTCCAGATGTACTTTGCGCAAGTCAAAGACGGCACCGCGGCCAGCGTCATTGGTCAGTTCAGGGAAAGCATTCGACAGGCCACCCGCACCGACATCATGTATGGAGAGCACCGGATTGTTCTCGGCCATTGCCCAGCATGCGTTGATCACTTCCTGCGCCCGTCGCTGCATCTCGGGATTGCCCCGCTGTACGGAATCAAAATCAAGATCTGCCGTGTTCGTACCAGTGGCCATCGACGATGCCGCGCCACCGCCCATACCGATGCGCATGCCCGGTCCGCCCAGCTGTATCAACAGACTGCCCACAGGAAGTGCTTCTTTTTTTGTGTGCAGCCCGGAGATATTGCCCAGACCGCCGGCGATCATGATGGGTTTGTGGTAGCCGTAGACAGTGCCACCAACATTCTGCTCATAGCTGCGGAAATAACCGGTCAGATTAGGACGGCCGAACTCGTTATTAAATGCTGCTCCGCCAATCGGACCATCGATCATGATCTGCAAAGCCGAGGCAATACGTTCCGGTCTACCTGTGATGCCGGACAGACCTGCATCTTCACGCAGGGCGGGCGGAAGATTCACATCGCGCGCGTTTTCCCAGGTGCGCACCGCATGCCGGATCATCAGGTTCGATACCGTGAAACCCGTCAGGCCCGCCTTGGGCTTGGCCCCACGGCCGGTTGCACCTTCATCGCGTATCTCGCCACCGGCACCGGTGGAGGCGCCCGGAAACGGTGAAATCGCCGTCGGATGATTATGCGTTTCCACTTTCATGAGGATGTGCGTCGGCTCTTCACTGGCCTGGTACTGCCAGCCCTGCTCGGCACGAGGATAAAAGCGGGTGACCGTGGCGCCTTCGATCACAGAAGCGTTATCTGCGTAGGCCACGATCGTGCCCTTGGGATTGCGCTCGTGGGTGTTGCGTATCATCGAGAATAAGGAACGATCCTGCTTCTCACCATCGATCGTCCAGTCCGCATTGAAAATTTTGTGCCGGCAGTGCTCGCTGTTCGCCTGAGCAAACATCATCAATTCGACGTCAGTCGGATTACGATCTGCGCGAAGGAAGGCGTCGAGCAGATAATCGATTTCATCCTCGGAGAGGGCCAGGCCTAGCTCGACATTGGCACGCTCGAGCGCCTGCCTGCCCCCATTGAGCAGATCGATATGCGCGAGAGGCTGGGGCTGCAACTCGTGGAACAAGGCTTGCGCCTCGGAGGCATCGCGCACCACCGTCTCGGTCATACGGTCGTGCAGCAAGGCGATAATGCCGCTCAGCCTGTCTGCGGATAGGGTTTTTTTGCCCAGCAGTCCGGATTTCAGCTGGATGACATAACGAATGCCTCTTTCTATGCGGTGCACGTGGCGCATGCCGCAATTCTTCGCAATGTCGGTCGCTTTGCTCGCCCAGGGCGATATCGTACCCAGGCGGGGAATAACGACAAACTCCTCTCCGGTCTCGTCGCCATCAAAGGGCTCGCCATAGGTCAGCATCAGCGACAAGCGCTGCACTTCTTCTTCGCTTAGTCCATTAGGCGCGTCAATGAAATGACAGAAGCGGCCGGACATGCCGACAATCGCCGGCTCGATCTCTTTCAGTTGTGATAATAAGCGGTGTAAACGAGAGCCTGACAGGGCACTGGAGCCCGAAAGAATGAGCATGGCAAAAAAGCAGTTGGCGAGCAGTGTCGAGTGTTGAAAAATCCCCGGCCGGGCGATGCTCTTGGATGAAATCTAGACCCTGTCATTATACCTTGCGCCCCCAACCAACCGAGATGCAGGACTTCAGGGCAGCGCTCCCGCGCCGGTCGCGGTCTGGCTCATGCTATCGTTAATCCGACAATCAAAAACGCGGGCCATGTCGTCCGACCTTGCCATGTCCATTTCTTCGTTGAACACGCAAAACCGCCGGGAGCTGATGCAGACCAGTCTGACCATCGCGCGTGAATCGGCGTCCGTGTACACCCGTATCTACGCCGACTCGGCACTGGCCGCTGCCGCTCACGCAGATGTCCTCAGGGTGGCCGGCCAGAAAAGTTCGCCGCTGGCTGGCTTGCCTGTCTCGGTGAAAGATCTGTTTGATGTCGAGGGAGAGACCACGCTGGCGGGATCAACCGCCCTGCGGGACGCTCCCCCTGCACAACGCGATGCCGTCGTCATCGCACGGCTGCGCGAGGCTGGCGCGGCGATCATCGGCAAAACGAACATGACGGAGTTCGCGTACTCCGGCGTGGGCATCAACCCCCACCACGGCACGCCAGCCAATCCGGTTGATCCGACGCGCATACCCGGCGGATCCTCCTCTGGCGCAGCCGTCTCCGTGGCAATCGGTAGCTGCGTGGCCGCGATTGGCTCCGACACGGGTGGCTCGGTCAGAATCCCCGCAGCACTGTGCGGCTTGGTCGGTTTCAAGCCAACGATGCGTCGTGTACCCGTTGGCGGTGCCTTGCCACTCGCGCCTTCACTGGATTCTGTGGGCCCATTAGCCAGTAGCGTGGACGACTGCCTGCTGCTTGATGAACTTATTGCCGACACACCGCTAAGGGTCGAGGACCTATCCGTCGCCGGCCTGAAACTGGTGATCCCCGAGGATGTGGTGCTCGATGCCGTGGACAGCCAGGTGGCGCGGGCATTCACGGCGGCAGTCTCGCGACTGTCGGCCGCCGGCGCGCATATCCTTGAATTACCGATGCGACTGCTCGCCGATGCAAAAGATCTGTACCTGATCTCACCCTATGAGGCCTATCCCCGCCACAAGGCGCTGCTGTCGACGCGCGGGGAAGAATACGATCCCCGCGTCGTCTCGCGAATCATGCTCGGCGCACAAGCTAGCTCTGACGATCTGGATCGACTGCTCAAAGCACGCGATACATGGCGCAAGGCGCTTGAGCAAACCATTGCCGGCCATGATGCGATGATCATGCCAACCGTACCCATCGTTGCGCCCAAGACCGAGGCGCTGCTTGCCTCGGACGAGGCGTTCTTTGAGGCCAACCGACTTTTGCTGCGTAATACCTCGATCATCAACTTGCTGGACGGCTGTGCGATATCGCTACCGTGCCACCGGGAAGGAGAACTCCCGGTTGGCTTTTCCTTCGCGTCGGTAGCAATGCAGGATGCGCGCGTCGCCGCAATAGCGCGGGCGGCAGAGGCTATATTCGCCCAAGCGCGTCTTTGATGGGAAATTTGCGGAGGTAAAGCTTGTTCGCAAGCTGCTGCCCATAGCGATCGGTCAGCCCGTACGCGCGTCTCGAAAGATCACGATCCGAGAATACGGCCACCACCGCGTTCATCCCGCATGCAAGCCAATATCTTGCGCTTGCGTCCATTTGACTCGTGCTGGTGGGGGGAAACCTGCCGGAACCGAAATTGATATAAACCGTCCGATAATCTTCATCACTGAAAAATGCCTCGCCACCGACAGCCGCCCAACCATCGATCTTTGGCAGCTGGGGGTGTCCGCCAAAACCCCTTGCCGTTGTTTTGCAAGCGGTTAGTTCGTGCAGTACATGAAGCCCATAGTGATCGATCACGAACAAATATTTGCAGGAACGAAGATCGTAGGGACCGCGTACGACGGACGTCACTTCCGACTACCCGGGCCGAAGCTCAATAAGCTTGGACGTCAGGTCGCTGGGTGAACCATCAAAGCTATTGACACCGCAGGCGGCTTTGAGAGGGCCGATCCCGAAAATTGGCGGGTTTCCTGGCAACCCGACTGGCAGCCGCTTGCGGGACGTCCTCTGCAGCTCCGACAATCGGTCCCGATAATCCTCGGTCTCTAACTTGAGCGCATCAAGCGGCCCGGGCTCCACTATCTCCACCGCCCACGGCGCTGCAAAGCTCGAGCCCGAGACTTTTTCAGCTGCCATCAATGATTGAATATCAATAGTCGAGGATTTTTGTCGCTCTCGCTCCCAGGCTTCCATCTGATCAGCGAGTTGCTGACAATAGTATGACGCCTGAAAAGACCCATACCTTGAAGGGTATTCATCAGCTGCCCTGCGTGATCGCCCACCCGACTTCACTCGGATGCGATTGCCTGCACTGGATGACCCGGGCAAGTCGATATCACTGGACGGTCGAGGCAAGGCGATGGTCTTACCTTCACGACGAACGGCAATCAATTTTCCGATAGATCTCATGGCTAATGCTCCCTTCAACTTACAATGGACAGGTGCGAGGCACTGAGTGCTCAGGCTCGCCACATTTCCTATTTTGCAATTTGCGTGCCTACGGCATTGATCGATGAAAGTAGTTATTTGCGGCGCAACGAGTATCTGACTGTGGCGAGCCGAAAACACCGCAATCAATACGCGCACCATGGAGATCATGCGAAGGGGTGCAAGCCATCCCCTGCACCAAACGAAAGCTCGTTTGTCGGTGCAGATTGTTTTGGAGAAGTTTTACAGATACCCTATAGAGGCTTTACCTAATTTACTAGGCGTGATCAGATCGTCTTTCCTGAACTCGCAGGCACAGACCTGCCCCGCGGTCGCATCAAACATGCCGTGAGGTCTTACAACAAGCTGGAGTCCAATGCGCGTAGCAGTAATCGGTGGCGGTGTTATCGGTGTATGCACTGCCTATTATCTGGCGTCAGCCGGCCATGAAGTCGCTGTCATCGAACGATATGGCAATGTGGCCCAGGAGGCCAGTTTCGGCAATCTGGACCTGATGGGACCGTCCGGTCTGCGGCTCTGGGCTTCCCCAGGCGCACCCGGGCGCGTGCTGTCCATGCTATTTCGTCCGGAATCTTCTTTTGCTTTCAGCGCGCGATTCGAGCCCGCAATGTGGCGCTGGTTGAAGCGCTCCATATCCGAAAGTGCGCTGACGCGATACAAACAGAACCAGCAACGGCTCTACAGGCTCTCAAGCTACAGTCAAGAGCTCATGCAGCATCTCGTGCAGACGCATGATCTGGATTTCCAGCAGCGCAGCAGCATGATGATCATGTTCCGCACTGCCAAGGAATTGGAGATGGCCTTGCCCTTCATGGAATTGCTCGGAGAATTTGGCTGTCGCAATGAATTGCTCGACATTGATGCCGCGCGCCAGCTTGAACCTGCGCTGTCTGGTGACACCACTTTTCATTCGGCCTTGCATGTGCCTGATGACTGGGCGGGCAATTGCCCTTTGTTCGTGCGCCAACTCAAAACGCTGGCGCAAGACAAAGGCGTCAACTTCCACTTCAACTGCGAAGTCCAGACTATTCGTCCCGAGCCGGGCGGCGTCAGTCTGCAGATAGACAATCGGCAGATCGACGCAGACGCTATCGTGATCGCGGCGGGCAGTGACAGCCCCCGGCTGCTCAAGGGCTTGGGAATTAACCTGCCGGCCTACCCCGTCAAAGTGTATTCCGCCTCGACGGCGATACAGGAGTTCGAGCTGGCTCCGCAGACTTCACTATTTGATGACACCTATCGTGTCGCGCTGACCCGTCTGGGCAAGCGCATTCGTATCGCCGGTTGCGCAGAACTTGGGTCGTCCAACCTTGACTTGCACCAAAAGGCGATCAATACCCTCGTCAGGGTTGCCGATGACTGGTTCCCGAACGCCGCCAACTACCGCACCGCAAATTTCTGGACCGGCCCCGTCGCGATGCTACCTGAGGGTGTCCCTCTTCTGGGCGCCACCCGCTATACCAACGTGTTCGTGAACGTCGGGCAGGGCTCGGCTTCGTGGGCGCTGGCCGCAGGCAGTGGCAAGCTGGTGGCCGACATGATTTCCGGACGGCGAACCGAGATCGACACCGATGGCCTCACCCTGACTCGCTATGGCGACCGAATGCGCTGAGCCCCCTGATGGCGGTCTGTATACAGTCGCCCAGATCCGCTCGATACAGCGAGCCGCACTGGATCAGCTGCCCGCAGGCGCCCTGATGGCGCGCGCCGGGACCGCCGTCGCTCGTGTAGTGCGCCATCGGCTGTGCAATCCCTCGACCAAAGCACGAATACTCATCGCGGCTGGCCCCGGCAACAATGGCGGGGATGCGCTGGAAGCTGCCGCGCTGCTTGCCAAAGACGGGCATGACGTTTCCATCGTGATGCCACTGATGCCGGAGAACCCAAGCGAAGATCTTACTCGCGCGCTCACCAAGGCACGCCAGAGCGCTGCGCGTTTTATCAGCGCCGATGAGCTCTTTGAAGCGCTCACGCCGGACACGCCATGGAATCTCGTCGTTGACGGTCTGTTCGGCATTGGTCTCACACGTGCCATCAAGGGCCGGTTCGCGGACATGGTGGCTTATATCAATGCACAAGACTGTCCGCGACTCGCCGTCGACATACCGAGCGGACTGGACGCTGATCATGGCACCATCGCCGGGAACACCGACGTCGCGGTGCGTGCCGACGTGACTATCAGCTTCATCGCTGACAAACCGGGCCTGCACACGGCGCGGGGGCGTGACCATGCGGGAGACGTCATCATCGATACGCTCGACATCGATGCTGCACTTTACCCTACACCGGTGGCCCACCTGAATGCGCCGGTCATGTTCCGCCATCTCGCTGCCACACGATTGCATGCGTCGCACAAGGGAAGTTACGGTGATCTTTCGGTCCTCGGAGGAGCCAGCGGCATGGGGGGCGCGGTGCTGCTCGCCGCACGGATGGCGGCGATGAGCGGCGCGGGGCGCGTCTATGCCGGCTTCATTGACGCCGCACCGGCGTTCGATCCCGTGCATCCCGAACTGATGTGCCGCAATGCGAGCACGCTCACCTATGCCGCCGGAGCCGTGGTGGCGGGTCCCGGGCTGGGGCTCTCTCGTCACGCCAACGACGCGTTGGCGCGGGTGCTGGGAAGCCAGCTGCCTGCCGTAATTGATGCCGACGCGCTCAACCTGATCGCAGCAGAACCGGCGCTGCAAGAAAAGACCCGTTTGCGGCGTGCGCCGACGCTTCTGACACCCCACCCGCTCGAAGCCGCAAGACTGCTTGGAGCGAGCGCGAGCGACGTGCAAGCCGACAGGTTGGGCATTGCAAAAGAACTCTCGGCTTTCTTTCTGTCGACGGTCATACTCAAGGGCTCAGGGACAGTCATCGCTCATCCCGATGGACGGCTGGTGATCAACACCACGGGGAACCCTGCACTCGCCACGGCGGGCACAGGTGATGTGCTCGCTGGCCTGAGCGGATCGCTTCTGGCGCAGCACTGGCCCGTGTGGGAGGCAGCGCTGGCCGCGGTGTGGCTTCACGGGGCGGCCGCAGATCAGATGGTGGCCAACGGCATCGGTCCCACCGGCATCGTTGCCAACGAGCTGCTCCCCGTCGTGCGCTCGTTGTTGAATCAGATGGCGACTGCCTGAACACTATCCGCTACCAGCTTGCCTGCCGCAATGGTGAGCGTACGTTCGCAGCGCGCGGCGATCGAAGCATCATGCGTGACCAGTACCAGCGTCGATTTCTGCTCCCTATTCAGCGCGAACATCAGATCGATGATGGCCTCACCGGTGACGGCATCGAGGCTGCCCGTCGGTTCATCAGCGAGCAGCAGCGGAGGCGCCGTGACAAAAGCCCGAGCGAGCGCGACGCGCTGCTGTTCGCCGCCTGACAAAAATTTCGGATAGTGCCGCAAGCGCTGCGCCAGTCCCACCCGTCCGAGCATCTGCTCTGCCTTGTGCCGAGCATCCGGATCAGCGCGCAATTCCAGCGGGAGCATGACGTTCTCCAGCGCAGTCAGATGCGAGAGTAACTGGAAAGACTGGAACACAAAGCCGAGATGCGATTTGCGCAATGCGGCACGTCCGTCTTCATCAAGCGCATACAGATCGGTGCCATTGATCAGCACTCGTCCCGAGGAAGGCAAATCGAGCCCGGCGAGCAGGCCAAGCAGCGTCGATTTACCCGAGCCCGAGGCACCGACCAGCGCGACCGTCGCGCCGGAGTGCACGGTAAAATGAACGTCATTCAAGATCGTCAATTCGCCGCTGGCATCAGAGACTTTCTTGGTCAGGCCAGTCACTTCGATCAGCGGGATGGGCGTGGAGTTTTCAGGCATGCATAATCAATCAAAGAAAGGGCTACGCCCGTTATCGTGGTCTGGCTGGCTGAGCGAATGCCTTGCCCAATGCGCGCGCTCGTTATGCTGGCTGACACTGGCCACCCTGATCGTCGTCGGGTCGCTTGGCTCCCGCTGCGCGCATTCTGCAACAAAAACCTTGCTCGTGCTTGGTGACAGCCTGTCAGCAGAATACGGACTGCCGCGTGGCACCGGCTGGGTCAGCCTGTTAGACAAACAGCTCAAGACTGAGAAGACCCCGCTGAGCTTGATCAATGCCAGCATCAGCGGCGAAACCACTGCGGGTGGGAGAGCACGACTGCCTGCGCTGCTTGAGCAGCACAAGCCGAGCATTGTCGTGATTGAGCTGGGGGGCAACGATGGATTGCGTGGCTTGTCGCTGGCTGCGACACAATCCAACCTGCGCGAGATGATCAGCACATCAGTTGCCGATGGCGCCAAAGTGCTGTTGATTGGTATGCGACTTCCCCCGAACTATGGGGTCGATTACAGTAAACGCTTTGTCGCGATGTTTCAGGGATTGGGCCGTGAAAAGTCCGTCAAATTAGTACCTTTCCTGCTTGAGGGACTAGACGATACTGAGCAATATTTTCAGCCAGACCGTATCCACCCCAACCAGAAGGCACAGCCCATCATGCTAGACAACGTGTGGCCGGTGCTTCGCACCATGCTGAAATAAAAAATGAAATATCCTGCCCTGCTCTCGGTCGGTCAGGCACTCTCCAACCTGGATGGATTCGATGCGATCATCGACGTGCGCTCCGAGTCCGAGTTTGCGCTCGACCACATTCCCGGAGCGATCAATTGTCCGGTCTTGCATGATGAAGAGCGTGTGACCGTGGGCACGCTTTACAAGCAAGACAGCCCGTTCAAGGCCAAGAAAATCGGTGCTGCCATCGTGGCGCGCAATATTGCGGCTCACTTGGATACCCACTTCGTCCATCATCCCAAGAGCTGGCAACCGCTGGTGTATTGCTGGCGTGGCGGCAACCGCAGCGGTGCGATGGCGCATATTCTGGCGAAAATAGGCTGGCCATCGGCGCAGCTTGATGGTGGCTACAAGGCTTACCGCCGGTGCCTGGTGTCGCAACTCGATGAGATGGCGGGACGTTATCGATTTCAGGTGATCTGCGGTACGACGGGCAGCGGCAAGAGCCGTTTGCTTGAAACACTCGCGCTGCGAGGGGCGCAAGTTCTCGACCTTGAAAAGCTCGCCGCGCACCGAGGTTCATTGCTGGGCAGCCTACCGGGTGAATCTCAGCCGACTCAAAAAATGTTCGAGAGTCGTATTTGGCACGCACTGCGACAGTGCTCTGCGCACCGCGTTATTTTCGTCGAATCGGAAAGTAAGAAGATTGGCGATCTCAGAGTGCCCGAGCAATTGATGGAATCGATACGCACATCACCCTGCCTCCGGATGGAAATCAGTACGGCACACCGTGTAGCACTGCTGATTGAGGATTACCCGCATCTGGTGACCAACACAAGCCTCTTGATGTCACAACTGGCGCACTTGGTGCCACTGCATGGACGCGACAAGATCGCGCACTGGCGTGCTATTGCAGAATCGGGAGATAGTCGATTGCTGGTCGAAGTACTGCTCAAGGAGCACTATGATCCGGCCTACCTGAAATCAATTGCCCGTAATTTTGCAGGCTACCGCGACGCGCTGACAATCAACCTGCCGGATGTCTCGACGGCGACCTTCCAATCCGCCGCTGCGGAATTGATGCAGGCGGTGGATGCCCAAGCCGAATGAGCGTCTCCGTCACCGACCAGACACCGTCCGATGAAGCACCTGTCTCGTTAGGGTGATCGCAAGGCGACAATGCCGCCGACAGTACCGACGCACGGCGGGGTACTGGCAACGCTGCCAGCGGCCTGAAGCAATCGGTGCTTAGCCTGTAACAAATACTGCGGCCAGATCTCGAAAGACTTATTTGGCGGGTATCGCTGCGGGTTTTGCTGCAGCGACGGGTTTGAGAATTTCTGCTTTCGCGCGCTTCTTGATCACACCAAGGTAAGCTGCCATCTCCTGCGCTGCGAGGAATTCATAGACTTGCTGCTGCTCGGAAATCATCGCAGCCTCATCGCCGGCTTCTTCGGTGACTTTGTTGATTCTGAAGATACGGTATCCCATGCCGCCCAGATCCACGCCGACATAAGCAGGCAATTTGCCGGGATCCGCTTTCATGATTGCGTTTACCGCGGGTGGCGGCAATCCCGTCGCGCTGTTACGCGATACGGGCTTGGATGCTCCGAAATCAGCGCTGCCACCTTGCTTCAATTCGGCGAGTTTGGCCTGACCAGCGGCGATCGCCAGCTTCTCGGCCTCAATTGCTGCGACGGTGTCCTCGACCTGCTTCTTTACCTGTTCGAGGGGACTGCGTGTAACGGGCTTGTAGTCGACGACACGTCCAGCAATGAGGAAGCGCGGATTGACTTCAATGGCTTCCGTATTACGCTTTGATTTGGTCGACTCATCGGCAAACAGCGCACTTAGGAACTTGGGCTGGTTATAGGCCGCTGCCTTCGGCAATGCAGGATTCGGCTTGCGCGTCAGTCCGCTTATCGTCTCAACCTTGAGTCCCAGCTTCTCGGCCACCGGCTTGAGGCTGTCCGACTGCTCGTAGACCATGTTGGTGAAGGTCTCTGCCATCTCTGCATATTTTTTACCCGCCTGCTGACGTCGGAGTTCATCGATGATATTTGCTTTCACCTCGGCGAGCGGCCGCACGGTGGCTGGCCTGATCTCGGTTAAGCGGATGATGTGGAAACCGAAGTCGGATTGAACAACGCCACTGATCTCACCTTCCTTGAGCGCATAGGCAGCATCTTCGAACGGCTTGACCATCATGCCCTTGCCAAAGAAATCGAGGTCACCACCGCGTTCTGCGGAGCCGGGGTCCTGAGAGTTTTCTTTGGCCAGTTTGGCGAAGTCGCTGGGATTCTTGCGAACCTGTTCAAGCAGTTTTTCTGCTTTGGCCCTGGCTGCGGCCTTGTCGGCTGCCGCCGCTTCGCGTCCGGCGTTGATGAGGATGTGGCTGGCGCGACGCTGTTCGTCACTGCGGTAGCGGGCCTGATTTTGCTCGTAAAACGCTTTGATCTCCGCCTCGGTGGTCTCGATGCGCGATTCAACGATGTCAGGATTGAAGACGACGAACTGAGCCGTAATCGTCTCCGGCTGCTCGAACTGCGTCGGATGCTTGGCGTAATACTCCTCGATCATTGCCTCAGTTGGCTTGACTTGCGAGCGGAATGTCTGTGGCGTGAAAGAGAGCTCCTGAACTTCCCTTACCTGCTGGTTGAGTGCCGAAATGCGCGCCGCCACGGCCTTGGGAGAAAATGCGGTGCCCTGCACGACCGCATTGATCTGTTGAACCGCCATGTCATGACGCAAGCCGGCTTCAAACTTCTCTGGCGTCAGTCCCTGCGCAGCCAGCAATTGCTGATAGCGTTCCTTGTTGAACTGACCGTCCGGGTCCTTGAGGCCAGGGATGTCGAGTATGGTCCTGCGCAGCGTATCGTTCGACACCGTCAGGTGATTTTCCACCACATGCGCAGACATCGCCTTTTGTGCAATCAGATTTTCCAGCACTCCCTGCCTAGCCTCAGGGTTATCGAGCATAGCCGGATTAAACTGCTCTCCGAACATCTACCGGAAACGCTCGACCTGGCGTGCCTGAGCAGCATCCCATTCGGGCTGGGTGATGGTTTGGCCGGCGACCTTCGCCACTGGGGGCACCTTGCTGTCCATGCGAAGGTAACTTTCGATACCAAAGAAAGCAAACGAGGGAAGGATGATCAGAAGCAGCATGAACTGCATCAGTCGCTGATGGGTGCGGATGAATTCAAGCATGTGCAGATACTCGGTGAAGTCTCTGTCCGGCAGCGATAGCGCAACCGGCGCGGGTTTTCATGGACTACGCTTACGAAATACTATTAAAAAAAAAGGCGAACACACGGTTCGCCTTTTTACGTTTTGGCGGAGTGGACGGGACTCGAACCCGCGACCCCCGGCGTGACAGGCCGGTATTCTAACCGACTGAACTACCACTCCCATACTGCATAAACGATGTGCTGGCTGCTTGGTGGGTGCTGAGAGGCTCGAACTCCCGACCTACGCCTTGTAAGGGCGCCGCTCTACCAACTGAGCTAAGCACCCCTGATACATGCGCTTCCAAACTCAGCCAGCCAAGTCCGACGTTGTCACGACGCCGGAAAAACTGCTAGTTTAGCGCATCTTTCAAGGCTTTGCCAGGCTTAAATTTCGGAACCTTGGACGCACTGATCTTGATCTCTTCGCCCGTACGCGGATTGCGACCGGTACGCGCTGCGCGAGCCGTCACTGCGAAGGTTCCAAATCCAGCCAGAGTGACCGAACCGTCATGCTTTAGCGTTGAGGTTATCGAATCAATTACGGCTTCCAGCGCGCGGCTGGCGGAAGCTTTGGAGATGTCTGCCGCCTTGGCGATCTCATCTATCAGTTCAGTTTTGTTCACTGACTCCCCCTGGGACGTGTTGTTGAGTTTATTTCTGCTGCCGGGGAAAACGAATCAACCCCGGAAGACAAGACCAGCAGAGTTTTCTGCAATGAATATTAGACTCGTCGCAGCCCGTTAGTGTCAAGAAAATTACCTAATAACACTGCCGAAGAACGATCATTTTCCGACCTGATTCATTGGCACACTTGGTGGAAGCCATGTCATTCAGTCATTGAATATTTGATCGACGATCACAAAACGTAGCTAACTCATTGATTCCGCAAGTCTTGCGAAGCTATACGCGCTAAGTTGTTTTGCGAAGCACCATAAGCGCAAGCTGCCATCAAGACCATCGTAAAAATTTTGCATCAAAAAAGCGCTCCGAAGAGCGCTTTCTTTAATGCGGACTGCATTGGAGCGAATTGCACAAGATCAGTGCTTGACAACCGCAGACTTTACCTTCTCGTCAGCAGAAGCCACCGCAGGCTGAGGCGCGGCTTCTTCATCGGTCAGGGGAACGGGCTGACGCTCCAGCGCGACTTCAAGTACTTTGTCGATCCATTTGACCGGCACGATCTCTAGCCGGTTTTTCACGTTATCAGGAATCTCCGCAAGATCTTTGACATTCTGATCCGGGATCAGGACGGTCTTGGTACCACCCCTTAGTGCGGCCAACAGTTTTTCCTTGAGCCCACCGATCGGCAAGACCTCGCCGCGCAGCGTGATTTCTCCTGTCATCGCCACATCGGCGCGCACGGGTATACCGGTGAACACCGACACCAGCGCCGTCGTCATGGCAATGCCTGCGGAAGGGCCGTCTTTGGGTGTTGCGCCTTCAGGCACGTGAATATGAATATCCGTCTTCTCGAACACATCGTTTTTGATGCCGAGCACTTTCGAACGGCTGCGGACCACAGTACGCGCTGCCTCGATAGACTCCTTCATCACATCGCCCAGTGTGCCCGTGCGAATAACATTCCCTTTGCCTGGCATGGTCATCGCTTCGATCGTGAGCAAATCCCCGCCGACCTCAGTCCACGCCAATCCCACCACTTGTCCGATCTGATTCTCCTTTTCAGCTACGCCGAAATCGTAACGACGTACCCCAAGGAATTTGCCAAGATTCTTACTGGTCACAGCGACCTTTTTCTCCTGCTTCTGAAGCAGCAGCATCTTGACTACCTTACGGCAAATCTTGGAGATCTCGCGCTCAAGCGAACGTACACCCGCCTCGCGCGTGTAGTAGCGAATGATGTCTCTGACCGCTGACTCAGCAACGCTGATCTCGCTATCCTTCAAGCCGTTGTTCTTGATCTGCTTGGGCAGCAAATAGCGCTGAGCGATGCTGGTTTTTTCGTCCTCGGTGTAACCGGACAGACGGATGACTTCCATCCTGTCCAGCAAGGCCATGGGAATGTTCAGCGAATTGGCTGTGGCAACAAACATCACATCAGACAAATCGAAGTCCACTTCGACATAATGATCGGCGAAGGTATGATTCTGCTCAGGATCAAGTACTTCAAGCAAGGCCGAGGCAGGGTCGCCGCGGAAATCCTGACCAAGTTTGTCAATCTCGTCGAGTAGAAACAAGGGGTTGCGAACACCGGTCTTGGTCAGGCTTTGTAATATCTTGCCGGGCATCGAACCGATATAAGTTCGACGGTGTCCACGTATCTCGGCCTCGTCACGCACGCCGCCCAACGCCATGCGCACGAATTTTCGATTCGTTGCGCGAGCGATGGATTGCCCCAGCGAGGTCTTCCCGACCCCTGGCGGGCCAACGAAGCAGAGGATCGGCGCCTTCAATTTATCGACGCGCTGCTGCACAGCGAGATACTCAAGAATGCGTTCCTTAATTTTCTCCAGTCCGTAGTGATCGTCTTCGAGCACTTTTTCGGCATGACTGAGGTCATTGTTAACCTTGGACTTCTTCCTCCAGGGTAGTCCGATCAGGACGTCGATGAAGTTACGAACGACAGTCGCCTCGGCAGACATCGGCGACATGAGCTTGAGCTTCTTGAGCTCGCTTTGTGCTTTCTCGCGCGCCTCCTTGGGCATTTTCGCAGCGATGATCTTTTTTTCGAGCTCTTCGAGGTCTGCACCCTCCTCACCCTCGCCGAGTTCTTTTTGTATAGCCTTGACCTGCTCGTTCAAGTAATACTCGCGCTGCGATTTTTCCATCTGCCGCTTCACCCGGCCACGGATACGCTTTTCCACCTGCAGAATGTCGAGTTCGGCCTCCAGTTGCCCCAGCAGGTGCTCGTGGCGTTTCGCCACATTGAAGATCTCGAGAATCACCTGCTTCTGCTCAAGCTTCAGGGGAAGGTGCGCGGCGATCGTATCGGCAAGACGTCCTGCATCATCAATGCCGGCCAGCGAAGTGAGTATCTCCGGGGGTATTTTCTTGTTGAGCTTCACGTACTGATCGAATTGCTGCACGATCGCGCGGCGCATGGCCTCGACCTCGGATTCATCGCCCGGATCTGACTCGACGGGCGACAGATCCGCCAGAAAATGTGTCTCGACCTCGCTAATCGTGTGAATGCGAGCACGCTGAGCGCCCTCAACCAGCACTTTGACCGTGCCGTCAGGCAGCTTCAACATCTGCAGGATGTTAGCAATACAGCCAATCTCGTAGATATCATCCGCCGAGGGCTCATCCTTGGCGGCTGCCTTCTGCGCAGCCAGCATGATGCTCTTGCCCTGCTCCATGGCCGCTTCGAGAGCCTTGATGGATTTGGGACGGCCGACAAACAGCGGTATCACCATATGGGGGAACACCACGACATCGCGCAGCGGAAGCAAGGGCAACTGCGTGGGTTCGGAAAATTGGGAAGTGATCGTCATTGCGAGCCTTTTGATAAAACCTGGGGTCTATGTTGGCATGTTTTAGCCGATAACAAGTCCTTTGGTTAACAAACCTTACAACGGGAAACGCATTTCTGCCCTACTAAGCTGCTAAATCGGCTATTTGGCGCTGTTTATGACAGGACAAGGCACAAAAGACGGACTGGCAGACGAATGGAGGGAGGGCAACTCTCGCAAAGTCGCCAGAATCGCCCCTGGTCGCTGCGAAATTACGCCCGAATGCATTGTTGTTGAGTCGATTGTACTGCGTTTGTTCAAAAAACTGCCGAAACACCCGCTTTTTCGGCAGTTTTTGCGATTTTTCTAGGAATATTGCGAGGAGAAGACATCTCTCCGCAGCAAACAAGAGCGCAGGATCTTATTTGGCGCCAGAGACTTTGGGCTGCTCGTGGTAGATCAGCAGGGGCTTGGCTCCGTTGGTAATCGTGTTTTCATCGATAACCACCTTGGCCACATTGTGCTCATTTGGCAATTCAAACATCACGTCCAGCAAGGCGTGTTCGACGATCGAGCGCAGGCCACGAGCACCCGTCTTGCGGGCCAGTGCCTTCTTGGCGATTGCGTGCAAGGCGGCGGGGCGCACTTCGAGTTCCGCACCTTCCATCTCGAGCAATTTGGAGTACTGCTTGATAAGCGCATTCTTCGGCTCAAGCAAAATCTGGATCAGGGCTTCCTCTGTGAGCTCGGCCAACGTCGCGACAACCGGCAAGCGGCCAACCAATTCGGGGATGAGGCCGAATTTGATCAAGTCTTCCGGTTCGGCGCCTGTCATGATTTCGCTTGCGCTGCGCTCCGCTTGGGTCTTTACCTCGGCAGAGAAGCCAATACCGCTCTTCTCCGAGCGGTTGGAAATAATTTTTGCCAATCCATCGAAAGCACCACCGCAGATAAATAAAATATCCGTGGTATCGATCTGAACAAAGTCTTGGTTGGGATGTTTGCGACCGCCCTGCGGCGGCACTGAAGCCATGGTTCCTTCAATCAGTTTGAGCAAGGCTTGCTGAACACCCTCGCCTGACACGTCACGGGTAATCGAAGGGTTGTCCGACTTTCTCGATATCTTGTCGATCTCGTCAATGTAGACGATTCCGCGCTGGGCTTTCTCCACTTCGTAGTTACAGTTCTGCAGCAACTTCTGGATGATGTTCTCGACGTCTTCGCCCACATAGCCAGCTTCAGTCAGCGTGGTCGCATCGGCAATCACGAAAGGGACATTCAGCATGCGCGCCAGTGTCTGCGCAAGTAGCGTTTTTCCAGAACCGGTGGGCCCGATGAGGAGGATATTGCTCTTCGCTAGTTCGACTTCATCCTTTTTGCCCAGATGACGCAGACGCTTGTAATGGTTATAGACCGCGACGGACAGCGTTCGCTTTGCGGTCTCCTGACCGATCACATACTGACCGAGCAAATCGAAGATTTCCTGAGGCGTCGGGAGATCCGACTTCGGGCTGGCAACCGACTCGACCGTCGACGCCTCATCCCGGATGATGTCATTGCAGAGATCAATACATTCGTCGCAGATGAATACCGATGGACCGGCGATCAGCTTTTTGACTTCGTGCTGGCTCTTCCCACAAAATGAGCAATAAAGCAACTTTTCGCCGCTGGACGACTTTTTCTCGGACATGAGTTGACCAAAAATGGAGAGTTTGGCTGATCTTACCTGCGAAATCGAAATCCGTCACGCAGCGCTGACGCCGTCCGGGGAGCATTTTTTGTCACCCGGGAAGACTTGCGGTATTTTTAATACTCAGGCGCGATGGGTCAGGACCTTGTCAATCATGCCATACTCGACGGCCTGTTCGGCCGACATGAAATTGTCCCGATCGGTGTCGCGGCTGATCTGCTCAATATCACGACCGGTCTTTTCGGAGAGGATGCGGTTAAGGCGCTCGCGGAGATAGAGGATTTCGCGCGCCTGGATTTCAATATCCGATGCCTGCCCTTGGGCCCCGCCCAAAGGCTGGTGGATCATCACTCGAGAGTTGGGCAAGGAAAATCGCTTGCCTTTGGCGCCAGCCGCCAGCAGAAAAGCGCCCATCGAAGCGGCCAAACCGGTGCAGAGGGTAGAGACATCAGGCTTGATGAACTGCATCGTATCGTAAATTGCCAGTCCGGCAGAGACTGACCCTCCCGGAGAATTGATGTAAAGCGAAATGTCCTTATCGGGGTTTTCGCTCTCCAGGAACAATAACTGAGCGACCACCAGGTTCGCCGTCTGATCATTCACCGGACCAACGAGAAAGATCACACGCTCCTTGAGCAAGCGGGAGTAGATATCGTATGCGCGCTCGCCCCGGCCGCTTTGCTCGATCACCATGGGAACCATGCCGAGCATATCAGTGTCGAGTGCAGATTTACGATAAACGCTGTCAACCATAGTCATTCCGATCTTAAACGTGTTGGGGTCGCGAAGGCTGAGCTTAGAACCTATCTCGTTGGGTCTCGGGCGGCGTTACCAATACCTTGCCGCACGTCGGTACTGTCTGCGGCAATGTCGGCTTACCATCACCCTAACGAGATAGGATCTTACTGGTCAATCAGTTCTGCGCGTTGTTCATCAGCTCATCGAAGGATACTGTCGTTTCCTTGACCTTGGCCTTTTCGAGCACAAAATTCACCACATTTTCTTCAAGCACCAGCGCCTCGACCTCGGCGATGCGATTGCGGTCGCTGTAGTAGTACTTGATGACTTGCTGTGGATCTTCATAGGCCTTCGCAAAATTTTCAATATAGGCCTTGATCTGCTCGGGGCTTGCATTGAGCGAATGGGCATTGACCATCTCGGAGAGGATCAGGCCCAGCCGCACGCGGCGATCTGCCTGCTGCGTGAAAAGGTCTGCCGGGAAAGGCATGTCATTGACATTCATGCCGCGCTGACGCATGTCATCGCGGGTCATCTCGGCGAGGCGTTCTGCGTCCTGATCCAGCAGCGCCTTGGGTACGTCAAGCTCAGCGACCTTAAGCAATGCGTCCATTACTTTCTGTTTAGTGCGGGATTTGACGCGACCACCGACTTCGCGTTCAAGGTTGGCGCGAATATCGTCGCGCATCTTCTGGAGGTCACCATCCGCAATTCCCAGGCTTTTGGCGAACTCGGGATTGACTTCGGGCATATGCGCCCATTCGATGTGCTTCACGGTGATTGTGAATTCAGCCGTCTTGCCAGCCACGTCCTTGCCGTGATAATCCTCCGGGAAAGCCAGGGGGAAAGTGCGAGACTCGCCCACCTTCAGCCCGATCGCGGCCTTTTCAAAGTCTGGCAGCATGTGGCCTTCGCCGAGCACAAACGGGAAATCATCCGCTTTGCCGCCCGCAAACTCCACGCCATCGATCTTACCGACAAAATCGATGGTCACACGGTCACCGTTTTGCGCCGAGGTGTCGGCGCCACCATCACCATGCGCGTGATGTTCGCCTTTGGTGTGGTAGTGGACACGCTGCTTGCGCAGGATGTCGATGGTTTTGTCGATCTCGACGTCGGTAATATCGGAGCGGCTCTTCTCGATCTCGAGGGATGAGAGATCGCCGATCTTTACCTCCGGGTACACCTCGAAGGTGGCGTGGAACACCAGCGAGCCATCCGCACCATCGCCCTCTTTAGGTTCAATGCGGGGATAACCTGCCACGCGCAGATTATTCGACGCTGCGGTAGTGGCAAATGCGCGGCCGACCGTGTCATTCAATACTTCGTTCTCGACGATTGCGCCGTACTGAGCGGCGACCATCTTCATCGGTACCTTGCCGGGCCTGAAACCGGGTGCCTTGGCGGTTCTGGCGCGCACTTTAAGGCGCTTGTCGACCTCAGCGCTGATCTCGGCCATGGCCACCGTCAGCGTCACGCGGCGTTCGAGTTTTTCAAGGGTTTCGACTTCAGTTGACATGTGCTTCGTCCAAAAATGTTAATTAGAACGGTGGTGCGAGGAGGGGGACTCGAACCCCCACACCATTGCTGGCGTCAGGACCTAAACCTGGTGCGTCTACCAATTTCGCCATCCTCGCGGCAACCGGACCCCGCCTACTCGGCGCATGCTGGGTCCGACACGGCTCCATCAAAAGCAAAGGGCGACCCAGCGTCAAGAGCGGTCGCCCTGCATTGCCATGGTGGTGGCTGTGACTCTAACCCTAAATTTTACTGGAAAATCATGCTGATTGCTCCATTTTCGCCCGACTGCACCTCGGAAAGGGCCGGGAATTGCGCTCCGCTTCGCCTCAGCGCAGACCCGACGGCAGCGGGCGCCTGACCCTGAACCAGGCCGCATAGAGTGCGGGCAGAAATAGCAAGGTGAGCAGCGTCGCAATGATCAGTCCCCCCATGATCGCCACCGCCATGGGCCCCCAGAACACCGAGCGCGACAAGGGGATCATTGCCAGCACTGCGGTGGCCGCTGTCAGCATGATCGGTCGACAGCGCCGGACTGCCGACCCGACGATGGCGTCCCACGCCGGAATTCCCGCCGTAATGTCCTGTTCAATCTGGTCCACCAGAATCACCGAATTGCGGATGATCATGCCGAACAGGGCAATCACGCCCAGCTGAGCGACAAAGCCAAATGGCCGCTGGAGAATCAGCAAGGCCATCGCTGCCCCGGCGACTCCCAGCGGGCCAGTGAGAAATACCAGCACCGAACGCGAGAAACTATGCAGCTGCAGCATCAACAGCGTAAATACAATGAAAATTACCAGCGGCACGTTGGCAGCAATCGATTCCTGCGCCTTTCCGCTGTCTGCGATCGCGCCCTCCAGGCTGATCTTGTAACCGGGCGGAAGTGAGTCTCGCAAGCCATTTAGCTGCGGATCAATTTGCATCGACACGGTCGGTCCCTGAATGCCATCGGCAACATCCGATTGCACGGTGATTGCCCATTCTCGGCCGTAGCGCCAGATGACGCCGGGCTCCCAGACAAATCGCGGCGTGGCCAGCTGAGATAAAGGTACGGCTCGGCCGCTTGCAGTCGGTATGCTGGCGTTGCTGAGCGCTGTGATTGTGCTGCGTTCCTCAATGGGTTGACGCATCACGATATCAATCAGCTTGTCACCCGTACGAAATTGCCCGATGGTCGTGCCACTCAGTATCGTGTTCGCGGCCCTCATGACTGTTTGTGAGCTGATGCCCATGGCGCGCAGTTTGTCCTGATCAAGGTCGATGCGAAGCACCTTGACTGATTCATTCCAGTTATCGTTCACACCCACTGCGTTCGGGTTCTTGCGCATGATCACCTTCACCTCGTCGGCGATCGCTCTCACCTTGTCAATCTCGGTACCGGTGACGCGGAACTGCACCGGGTACGGCACCGGAGGCCCATTCGGCAGTAATTTCACTCGCCCTCGCACCTCAGGAAAATCTGTCTTGAATGCCTGCACAATCTTTAGCCTGAGTGCTTCTCGGTGTCTCGTATCCTTGGGCAGCACCACCACCTGAGACACATTCGTCTGTGGGAAAATCTGATCCAGTGGAAGGTAGAAGCGTGGACTGCCCGTGCCTACATAGGTCGTCACGCTTTCCACACCGGGCTGACGCGAGATGAATTGCTCAAACTTCTTCGCCTGCGCCTCGGTAGCCTGATAGGAAGATCCCTCGGGCAGCCATAACTCCACCATCAGCTCTAGCCGGCTGGAATCCGGAAAAAATTGCTGCTCAATGAAATTAAAACCAAAGACGCCGAGGAAAAAACCACTCAGCGTCAGCATAATCGTGGTCTTACGCCACTCTACACACCAGTTCACCACACGCCGTAAGCGCGTGTAGAACGGCGTGTCGAACAGCTCATGATGGCCATCTGCATTCGTCGCCGGCTTGACACGCAACAGCACATATCCGATATATGGCGTAAACAACACCGCAGCGAACCAAGAAATCAGCAAAGCGATCGCATTCACCGAGAACATCGAGAATGTGTACTCTCCCGCCGCCGACTTGGCGAATCCGATCGGCAAAAATCCGGCGGCGGTGATCAGCGTGCCAGTCAGCATCGGCATCGCGGTGGAGGTATACGCGAAGGTCGCCGCATCGAAGCGCGATAAGCCCTCTTCCATTTTGCGCACCATCATCTCCACAGCGATGATGGCATCATCGACCAGCAGCCCCAGAGCAATGATCAGTGCGCCGAGTGAAATCTTGTGAAGATCAATGCCAAAAATGCGCATGGCCAGAAACGTGGCCGCCAACACCAAAGGAATCGTCAGTCCAACCACCAGACCAGGACGCATGTCGATCCTAAGCGGTCGAGTATGCAGGCCCAGTGAGACAAAACTGATGGCCAACACGATGAACACCGCCTCAGCAAGCACCTTGAGGAACTCGTTGACGGACGAACTGACCGCACGGGGCTGATCGGCTACCCGCTCCAGCGTGATACCCACGGGCAGTTTGGAGCGAATCTGTTCGGCAGCCACATCGAGATTGCCACCCAGCTCGATGATGTCGCCCCCCTTCTCCATGGACACGCCCAGGCCAATGACTTCTCTGCCGTTGTATCGCAGCTTCTCGCGAGGGGGATCGGCATACCCCCGGGTGACTACCGCAAAATCACCGAGGCGAAAACTATTGCCATTGATACGCAGCGGCAGATTTTCAAGATCCTTCACCGTCATCAGCGCGCCCGTCACACGCACCTGAAGATTGTCAGTCGGCGTGACCAATACGCCGCTGCCCTCGACCGCGTTCTGGGCATTGATCTGTGCGATGACACTCTCGATCGGAAGACCAAGTTGCGCGAATTTCCTGGTCGAGAAATCGATGTACAGCTTCTCCTCCTGCACGCCATACAGCTCGACCTTGGATACCGAGCGAACACCCAGCAGCTGCTGACGCACGAAGTCCGCGTACTCCTTGACTTCGGCATAGGTAAAGCCGTCGCCTGAGAGCGCGAAAATCGACCCGTAGGTATCGCCAAACTCATCATTGAAGAAAGGCCCTTGCACACCAGGCGGCAGCATGGCCCGGATGTCGCCGATCTTCTTGCGGACCTGATACCAAACCTGCGCCACCTCTTTGGGTGGGGTGGACTCGCGCAATTCGATGATGATCAGGGTTTCGCCGGGTTTGGAGTAGCTGCGGATTTTCTCAATGTACGGCGTTTCCTGAAGTTTTTTCTCCAGCTTATCCGTCACCTGCTCGGCCATCTGCACTGAG
Source organism: Oxalobacteraceae bacterium (assembly GCA_900299005.1). Taxonomy (GTDB): domain Bacteria; phylum Pseudomonadota; class Gammaproteobacteria; order Burkholderiales; family Burkholderiaceae_D; genus Pernthalerella. Next base: position 15,787 of record OMID01000029.1, on the reverse strand, counting down.
CTGCTGCCCGGCCAGTTAGCGCGGATTACCATGGCCCGGAATGTGAACGGGGGATCTTCGTCCTGACCCAATTTGCTGTAGCTCATGACACCGCCCAGCAGCAGCACCACGATCAGATAGCGGATAAAAGGTATGTGTTCAAGTGCCCAGCGCGAAAGATTCACTCGGCCTTTCATTTACCCGCTCCGGCAGTCGCTCTGTCTGCAGGCGTAACGGAAGAGTTTTTGGACAATTCTTCTCCCAGCAAGCTGACCTTCTGCCCGGCCTGAAGCTGATTTACGCCCGCAGTCACCACCACTTGCCCAGGGTTGAGTCCCGACGCGAGGAGCAATTCATTGCCTGAAATCCCTGCCACCTGCACTGGCACGAGTGACACCTTGCCATGCTCGACGACCCATACGGCGCTACTGTCGTTATGCTTTACCAAGGCCGAGAGTGGCAAACTCATCGCTGCGGGAGCGGGAACCGAAAACTGAACCGTTGCCGTCATACCCAGCCGGACTTCGGATCCCGCCTTTGGCAGGGTGATCTTGGCCGTGTAAGTGCGTGTCGCCGGATCCGCCAGGGGTGAGAGCTCACGCAAGCTCCCCTCGAGCGCCACTTGCGGATTTGCCCATGTGCGCACTGTCAAGTCGCGTACCCGGCGCAAGGTCTCGACCTGATCCTCAGGAATGCTGACCCGGACTTCCTTTTCGCCGGTGCGAGCAAGTCGCACCACCGGCGAGCCCGCCGCCAGGACTTGTCCCACCTCTACGTCAATGCCGGTGATCACGCCATCCGCATCAGCGTAGAGATTGTTATACCCGCTCTGATTCGCTTGAATTTTCAGTGCCGCACTGGCCTGATCATGGCCAGCGAGTGCCGATTGGTATGCAGCCTGTTTGGCATCGAGCATGGCCTGACTGACAAAATTTTTCTGGCGCAGTTCGCGATAGCGATCCAGCTCGGCTCGCGCAAGTGACAAGCTGCTGTCGGCCGCAGCGACAGCAGCTTTGGCCTGCGATTGTGCAAGCTGGAGATCCTGAGGATCCAGTTGCATAAGCAACTGGCCCCGTTTCACGACGCTCCCGACGTCAACCTGACGCCCGATGAGCTTGCCCCCCACACGAAACCCCAGTCGCGATTCGTAGCGGGGCTGTATTTCGCCAGACAAGGTCACGACCGCACGGTTTTCGGTGGGTGCCACCGTAACCGTGCGCACGGGTCGCACGATCTCGACGCGCTCCACCGGCTTGGAGCAGGCAGAGAGGACCAGCACGACAGAGGCAGCCAGCAAGACAGGGCGCGGGTGAAGGGCGCAAGAAGCGAAGCGAACCACGTTTTTTCCTTTACTATTCGGCCTGCATGAAGATTCTGAATCCGACTTTTCGGGGCAGCGTGAGTCCCGCGGTAAGGCAAGCCTTCTGCCTGCATGACTGAGCTCGGCTGCACTAGAGAGGTCACGGCCGACCTGAGTTACTGACTTGAAGGTTAGTAATTATAGCGAAAGCACATTCCTTTGCGTTAACAAAAACCATCACGCGCAACCCCGCCTGCATGCCCAACCAACATTACGAAAACTTCCCGGTGGCCTCACCTCTGCTGCCGCCTGAGCTGAGAGCCCCGATCCGGGTGCTCTACGCATTCGCGCGCAGCGCCGATGATCTCGCAGATGAGGGTAATGCAAGTCCCGATGAACGCATTGCAGCGCTCGATGCATATGAGCGGGAACTCGATATGATCGACGCCGGCCAGAGCTCAGCGGTGCCGCTTTTCCGTGAGCTGGCCAACACCCTGCGCGACCACCACTTGGGAACCGGGCTCTTGCGTGAGCTGCTGTCTGCTTTCCGGCAAGACGTTACACAAACCCGGTATGACAGCTTTGAATCCCTGCTCGACTATTGCTCCCGTTCGGCCAACCCCGTGGGTCGTCTCATGCTCTCGCTCGCGGGCGAGACACACGAGCCCACCTTCCGAATGAGTGATGCCATCTGCAGCGCGCTGCAGATCATTAATTTTTTGCAGGATGTGGCCATTGACTGGCAAAAATCCCGTGTGTATCTGCCCCAGGAAGATTTGTCCTATTTCAGGGTTACCGAACACCAGATCGCCACTGCCGAGATTGACGACCACTGGCATGCGCTGATGCAGTTCGAGATCGACCGCGTACGCCGCATGATGCTGGACGGTGCCCCACTGGCGCTTGCACTCGGCGGCAGGCTTGGCTGGGAGCTTCGCTTGGTGGTGCAAGGTGGGCTACGTATCCTCGAAAAAATTGAGTCAGCACATCATGATGTATTTCGACGGCGCCCTGCGCTGCGTGCCACCGACTGGCTGCTGATGATCTGGCGAGCCTGGACGCGCCCTGCTCCCGCGCAATATCAGGCCTCCGCCCATTGAACACCCGCTGGAATTCACACCCCACCGATGACCCCCGACGATTATTGCCAACAAAAAGCCGCTCAAAGCGGCTCGAGTTTTTATTACAGTTTTCTGTTTCTGCCGCCGCAGCGCCGCAAGGCAATTACCGCTCTGTATGCCTTTTGTCGCGAAGTCGATGATGTGGTGGACGAGACGAGCGACCCGTCGATTGCACGCGCGACACTCGACTGGTGGCGGCGCGAGGTGCAGAAATTGCTATCGGGCTCACCAACCCATCCGGTTACTCAGGCACTGGGTCCGCACCTGAGCGTGTTCGGTCTGCGTGGAGATCACCTGCTGGCCGTGATCGACGGCATGGAAATGGACCTCACTCAGACACGCTATCTGGATTATCCAGCGTTGCAGCGCTACTGCTGGCATGTGGCCAGCGCGGTAGGCGTCATGTCAGCCAGCATCTTCGGCTACAGTGACGAGCGCACCTTGATCTATGCAGAAAAGCTCGGTCTTGCTTTTCAGCTGACCAATATCATCCGCGACGTTGGTGAAGATGCGCGACGGGGCCGCATCTACCTTCCGATCAGCGAGCTTCAGCAGTATCAGGTGAGTGCTGCAGACATCCTCAACGCACAGCATAGTGAACGCTTTGAGTCGCTGATGCGTTTCCAGACTGAGCGCGCACAAACGCTCTACGACGAGGCCTTCGCGCTACTGCCGCTGGCAGACCGGCGCGCGCAGCGGCCGGGGCTGATCATGGCCGCCATCTATCGAACCCTGCTCGACGAGATACAGCGCGACGGCTTCCACGTATTACAGCACAAGGTGTCTCTGACGCCTTTACGCAAACTGTGGCTCGCCTGGAAAACCTGGATCAGGGCATGACCCCGACTTCAAGGCCCGTATGCAGAACGCGAACGTCGCCGTAATTGGCGCAGGCTGGGCTGGCTGCGCGGCCGCCGTCGAGCTGGCACGACGCGGAGCGCGTGTGACCCTCATTGAGGCAGCGCGCATGCCGGGAGGACGAGCACGGCGGGGGCAACATCATGGATATGCCTTAGACAACGGTCAGCACATCCTTCTCGGCGCCTACAGCAATACGCTGCGTATGATGCGGCTGGTTGGTATGGAGACGTCGCGCGCACTTCTGCGGCTGCCTCTGCAATTACGCTACCCCGGCGATTCGGGTGACATGGATTTCATCACCCCCCGCTTGCCTGCGCCATTTCATTTACTAGCCGCAGTCATACGCGCAAAAGGCTTGACGTTTGCGGACAAACTTTCTCTGGTCAGGTTTTCAACTACCGCGCGCTGGATGGGCTGGATGCTGGATGTCGATTGCAGCGTTAGCGAGCTACTGGATCGGTTTGAGCAAACCGAGAGAGCGATACAGCTGATGTGGCGCCCCCTGTGCATTGCCGCACTCAATACGCCGCCTGAGCGTGCATCGGCTCGCGTTTTTCTCAAAGTGCTGGGCGACAGCGTCGGTGCTACTCGCAGCGCCTCAGACATGCTATTACCCATGAAGGATCTGTCCGCCCTCTTCCCGGATTTGGCGATCGCTTATCTGGAACAACATCACGGCCAAGCGCTCATCGGTGTTCGCGCACACACGATCAATCGTGAGCAAGGCGGCTGGCGTATTGTTGGCGATGTACTCAATAGCTTGCACGACCGCGTCATCGTCGCGACCTCGGCCCCGTCGGCGCAAGCACTGCTGTCATCGCTTGATCCCGAACTTGCGGCCAGACTCAACTTTGATTATGAAGCCATCACCACCTGCTACCTTCAATACGATCCCTCCTTCAGACTGCCGCATCCTTTTTTCGCATTGCGTGATGAACCGGCCGATGCACGCTGGGGCCAGTTCGTTTTCGATCGTGGTTGGGTAGATTCTGCGCAGTCGGGCCTGCTGGCCGTGGTGATCAGCGCCGCCTCGGTAGCCATGGGGATCGACAAAGGCGTGCTCGTCCCCTCGATTACTCGACAATTGTCCGAGATATTCCATGACAAAAGTTTAGTATCGCCGCATTGGACTCAGCTGATCACCGAGAAGCGCGCAACGTTTGCTTGCACACCAGATCTTCAGCGCCCCTCAAACAAGACTTCTCTGCACCATCTCTGGCTGGCCGGTGACTACACGGAAGGCCCGTATCCGGCAACAATTGAGGGCGCCGTGAGGAGCGGTCTGAAAGCCGCAGAGCTGGTGTTGGGCTCTCTCGATTGAGCCTGCTACTAAACCAGGGAGGCGCTGTAGAAGACCCTCTTTTAGGGTCAGCGCGTCCCTAGTGGATTTCCCTCACGCGATTCATCGCCTCATCAATGCGTTCCACACCAATGACCTGGAGTCCTTCAATGGTCTGTTTGGGCAGGTTTGCCTTGGGCACCAGCGCCATCGAAAATCCTAGTTTGGCAGCTTCTTTCAGGCGTTCCTGACCACGCGGCGCAGGACGGATTTCGCCCGCGAGACCCACCTCGCCGAATGCGACCAGCCCACGCGGCAAGGGCTTGTTGCGCATGGAGGACTGTATTGCCAGCAGCACCGCCAGATCGGCGGCAGGCTCAGTAATCTTTACACCACCCACTGCATTGATAAACACATCCTGATCATAAGCAGCCACCCCCGCATGCCGGTGCAAAACAGCGAGCAGCATCGCCAGCCGGTTCTGCTCCAGGCCCACGGAAAGGCGACGCGCATTCGGGACATGCGATGCATCTACGAGGGCCTGAATCTCCACGAGTAACGGCCGCGTACCTTCCTGCGTGACCATCACACACGAACCCGGAACAGTGCCATCATGCTGCGACAAGAACAGTGCCGATGGGTTCGACACCCCCTTCAGACCCCTCTCGGTCATGGCAAATACGCCTAATTCATTCACCGCGCCAAAACGATTCTTGAACGCGCGCACCAGTCGAAAGCTGGAGTGCGTGTCGCCCTCGAAGTACAGCACCGTATCCACAATGTGTTCCAGTACCCGCGGACCGGCCAGCGCCCCTTCCTTGGTCACATGACCGACCAGGATGATGGTAATTCCCGATTGCTTGGCCACGCGCGTGAGTTGTGCCGCACATTCGCGAACCTGTGCCACCGAGCCGGGCGCCGAGGTCAGCGCATCCGAGTACAGAGTCTGAATGGAATCAATGACCGCAACCTCTGGCTTTTGCTCGGCGAGGGTGTTGAGAATTTTCTCCAGTTGTATCTCAGCCTGCAGCTGCAAGTTCTCGGCATCAATCACCAGACGTCGGGCACGCAAGGCGACCTGCGAGCCGGATTCCTCGCCACTGACATACAGTGCTCGCTTGGCACGCGACAGATTGGCCAGTGCCTGAAGCAGCAGCGTTGATTTGCCAATGCCGGGGTCACCACCGATCAGCACCACGCCACCCGCTACCAGACCACCCCCGAGCACGCGATCGAACTCATCAATGCCGGTGCCAAACCGTGGGACATCGCTCGCCTCGATATCAGCCAGCCGAACAACCGGTGCACCTTGCACCAGACCTTTTTGCGCGGAAAAGCGATTGCCACCGGCAGGCTCAATCAGGCTCTCGACTAGGGTGTTCCAGCTTTGACAGGAAGGGCACTGACCGGCCCACTTGTTGCTGACACCACCACACTCGGTGCAGCTGTACTGAATTTTCTGCTTGACCATGACGAACCTTACGCGGTCGTCGCTCGCTGAACGCGGGGTGTGATCGCGCACATCAGCTCGTAACCGATCGTGCCTGCTGCCTGCGCCACCTCATCAACCGGCAAACCATCACCCCAGAGCATCACCTCGGCGCCGACCCCGGTATCAGGCAGATCGGTCAGGTCGACGTTGAGCATGTCCATGGAAACGCGACCCAGCAGCCGGGTGCGCCGGCCATTGACCACGACGGGGGTACCCGTGGGCGCATGCCGCGGATAACCATCGGCATAACCGCACGCAACGATACCGATGCGCATACCGTGCTCGGCCCGAAACAGGCTACCGTACCCTACCGAGTCACCCGGCCTCAGTGATTGCACCGCAATCAGACGGCTGCTCAGTCGCATTGCGGGTTTGAGGCCGAACGATTCGGCACTGCCGCCACCGGGAGATCCACCGTACAGCATTACACCCGGCCTGATCCAATCGCAACGCAATTCGGGGTGCAGCAGGGTGGCAGGTGAATTCGACACGCTGACTTCACCGGGCAATCCTTCGATGGCCAATCGAAAACGACGCATCTGCTCCTCGACATCGGGGTCAGCCGTGGCCTGATCCGCGTTGGCGAAATGCGTGATCATCGACACCTTGCCCACGGAAGGCATGGCCGACAAGCGCTGCCAGACGTCACGCGCCTGTTCGGCAGGGAAGCCGAGACGATTCATTCCCGTATTGATCTTCAGGTGAACATCCACGGGGATTGGCGATGCAAACGCCTCGAGCATCTCCAGTTGTTCGGCCGTGTGTATCACGGGCTGCAATCGATGCTCAACAATCAGCTTCAGATCACTACTCTCGAACATACCTTGCATCATCATGATAGGACGCGTCCAACCAAGATCTCGAAGCCGGACAGCACAGTCAAATTCGATGAGCGATAGCCCGTCAGCGTCTGCAAAGCCTTTGAGCCCGTTCTGCAGCCCATGACCATACGCATCAGCCTTTACGACCGCCCAGATTTTTGAACCCGGCGCAACAGCACGCGCCCGTGACAAATTGGCGCGCATGGCGGCAAGATCGGTAGTTGCAACGATGGGGCGGGGCATCGACTTGAGTCAAATCCGATTGAGTGGCAAACCCGATATTCTACCGGACAGCCACAGGGTCTCGACGAAGAACACCTGGGATTTCATGGTATAAAGCCGGGGTTTATTAACCGTCGCCTCTATCTTGCAGCGATAGAACCCGCGCAGATCAATCGCAGGCAGCCTGTCTTTCCATGAAACCCGGCTTCTACACCATCATGGCGGCGCAGTTTTTTTCGTCGCTTGCCGACAATGCGCTGCTAATCGTTGCCATCTCCGTTCTGGCCTCCACCTCCTCTCCAGCGTGGATGACACCGATGCTCAAGCTGTTCTTTGTGACCTCCTACGTGATACTTGCCCCCTTTGTTGGTGCGTTCGCCGATGCCCTGCCGAAAGGGCGAGTCATGTTTGTGACCAATCTGGTGAAGATAGCCGGTTGCCTGCTGATGTTCTTTAGCGTCCACCCTCTGTTGGCCTATGCGGTCGTCGGATTCGGCGCGGCAGCCTACTCCCCGGCCAAATACGGCATCCTGACAGAATTGCTGCCCGCAGAAAAACTGGTTGCAGCCAATGGCTGGATTGAAGGCCTGACTGTTCTCTCCATTATCCTTGGCACCGTGCTGGGCGGCGCACTTGTCAGCGAAAAGTTCGCCGCAGCGATGACCGGTGTGCTGCCCGTGAACCCGCTTGAGCTCAGCGTGTCCTTGGAAGTGGCCTTGGGCGTGGTGATGATTGCGTATGTGCTTGCTGCCTTATTCAATCTGAAAATCCCCGACACGGGCGCGCACTACCCGGCCCAGGAGCGGCACCCCCTCCGATTGGTCATCGACTTCTCTCACTGTTTCGTCGTGCTTTGGAAAGATCGACTGGGACAGATTTCACTGGCCGTCACCTCGCTCTTCTGGGGTGCGGGCGCGACGCTCCAGTTTATTGTTCTCAAGTGGGCTGAAAAAGCGCTGAACATGCCTCTGGCGCAAGGCGCCATATTGCAGGGTGTCGTTGCCTTTGGCGTCGCCTTTGGTGCCATGGCAGCGGCACGCCGCGTGCCATTGAAAAAATCACTGACCGTCATGCCCCTGGGCTTTGCGATGGGGGTCATCGTCATCCTGATGGTCATGGTCAGCAATGTGGCGGTTGCCTACCCACTGCTGGTGCTGATCGGTGCCTTGTCCGGCTATTTTGTCGTGCCCATGAATGCCTTGCTCCAGCATCGCGGCCATGTGCTGATGAGTGCAGGACATTCGATCGCCGTACAAAATTTTAGTGAGAATCTTTCCATCCTCATGATGCTGGGGTTCTACGCGCTACTGATTAAACTCGATTTGGGTATTGACGTGGTGATTATCCTATTCGGCCTGTTTGTGGCTGGCGTGATGTGGATGGTCATGAGACGGCATGCCGCCAACCAGCGCGAATACGACTCGCTGCATCTGATCGGCGAGCAAAAGCACGTCGGCACATGAATCACGCCGTGGCAGTGGCAGATGCGCTCCGCTCTGCCCGCTCTTCCCAGTCAGCCGGCACCACGAAACCCCGATCAGTCTCTGTCCATGCGCCGTTGCTCGGGGCGAGATTAGCCACCATCACCGGCATGCCGTGAGCAGCCAACAACCCATTTATTCTGGCATCAGCCGCCGCAAACGAAGTGAACTCCGGATGTTCAACTCGCGCGGGCGCCAGCCACGAGAGGCGCGGCAGTATCAATGAGGTAGCCGACAGATGCTTGTCGAGTTCGTCAATGCGACACCACCACCCGCGGCAATGCGAGGATGAAACGCCAAACTGTGCTTCACTGACAAGATCATCGCATCGATAAAACAACCAACCCTTAATCAAAGCCCTTGCGGCTACCAGTGGCTCGCCAAGTAGCGTCTTGGCCACCGGATGATCCCCCAACGAGAGCTGCCGACCGAAGATCTTTTGCATTTTCGCGCCCAGCGTATCGGCAAGGTTCGGTCCTATGAAATAGTCGGGACGGTCTGCACGATAATCTGGGCTTCCCGCGCCTGTGCGTTGCGGGCGCAATAAATAAAATTTGGTCGCCAATTCCCAGTGTTCCAGCCCATCGGGAAAACGCAAAATGAAATCGAATTCGCCCAGCGTTCCTTCTGCAGCGCCACGCACCTGAAGTCCGTGCGCATGGAGCACACCTTTTTGCATGAAATACCATGCCAGCAGCTTTTCTGCGTAGCGCCCAAGTCTTACCAATGGCTGGGTACTCAGGAAGTCATGCAGCCTTGAAGGGGCTCTGTCCAGATGGATCAACCAGTCGGTTTGCGCGTGATGACAAAGGCTGGCCAGTTTTCCCTCCCACCGGGAGGCGCTCAGATCCAGCAAATCCGGCGCATCCAGCAACCATGCCAGCGACCGCACATGAGGATCGCGCAGTTCCCCCCAACGGCGATGGAAATCTGATTGAAACGGTAATGGATCAGTGGCCATGTCGGCCATCGTAGAGCTTCTGTGCAAGACAGAGATCTTGCCAGCTCTTGGCTTTGTCTGCGGGTTTGCGAAGTAAATACGCGGGATGATAGGTGACCACCAGCGGTATGCCAGCGTAAAGGTGCGACTTACCACGGAGGCTGGCCAATGCAGCGTCTGTACTCAGATCCAGCAGCGACACGGCTGCCGTCTTGCCCAGCGCGACGATCACGTCCGGTTGTATCAAGGCGATTTGCCGCTGCAGATAAGGTAGGCAAGCGGATATCTCGTCCGATGTCGGTGGTCGATCGCGCCCGTCATCGCCAACCGGTCGGCATTTGACGACATTGGCGATATAGGTAAGCTGACCTCGGGTGAGGCCGAGTGCGCGCAGCATGTTGTCGAGTAACTTGCCCGCGGGACCGACAAACGGCTCGCCCTCGAGATCCTCGTTGCGGCCCGGTCCCTCACCGACAAAAAGCCATCGCGCTTGACGGTCGCCAGTACCGGGAACGGCGTGCGTGCGGCCTCGGCACAAACCGCAACGAGTGCAGTTCCGAATGCTCGACTCAAGCGATTCCCACCCCATCAGCGATGGGGTGCCATCATGGCCAGGCAACGCGGTAGCGGGTGTTGAGCACGCCGGGGCAGCAACATGCCCAACCGGGTCGGGCGACATCAGCGCGGCATCGCAAGTTGCCGGCCCCCGCAAGGTCCAGACAGGCCCCAGTCCCATGGCGTGCAGCCGTCGGACCTTTGCATGATCAATCGCCATGGTCATCCAGCATCAAGCGCATCACCATCGCATCCTCGCGCGAGGCGCTCCCGGCGGGGTAGTAGTTTTTTCTGATACCGACCTGCTTGAAACCACAGTGACGATAAACTGCCAGTGCGTGTTCATTGGACGGGCGTACTTCCAGCAGAATGGAGTGCGCGTTGGCATCATGCGCCAGTGCGATCACCTTGTTCAGCAGCAGCCGACCCAAGCCTTGGCCCTGCAGATCCGGTCTGACCGTAATATTGAGCAAGTGCGACTCATCAACGGCGTGCATCAACAAGAAATAAGCGGCCAGACAAGCATCCGGCCCGCGCAATGTCCACGCCGCGTAGCGACTGGCGAGCGAATCCAGGAAATTACCGCGTGTCCAGGGGAAGGGATAGGCTCTGTTCTCAACGGCGACAACCTCTTCGATATCTTGCGCGCGCATCATCCCAAAACGCAACGCCGATGAACTACGGGTGACGGGCAGTCCGTTCATGCAGCAACCCCGGCCATGCGCTCTTGCGTCGTAAGCGCGACTTTGTTGCGCAGATAAAGCGGCTGAGCCTCCCGGGCATGCACGGCCTTACCCTCGCGGAGCATCAAGAGCGCAAGGTTCAGGACGTCCAGCGCATGCGGGATCACTTCCGGCAGGCACTGGCCAAGGTCAAGATGTCCGAGATCACTCCGGTACGAAATCAAGCCATTGCCACAGAGCGCTGGCGCGCCGATCGCTCCCACCTGCGAAGCTGAAGACAGACAGGGCGCCGTGATCGTCTTCCACTGGCCATCGAATTGATACTGGGCCCAGTACACCTCACCCATCCGCGCATCGAGCATTGACAGCACCTCATGTGCACCGTGGGCACGCGCCTTTTCTGCCATCGCGAGTAAAGTAACCACCGGTATCACGGGGATACGAGCGCCAAAGGCCAGGCCTTGCGCCAGACCACATGCAGTACGAACCCCGGTGAAAGAACCCGGCCCCGCGCCGAAGGCAATCGCCTGGCAATCGGACAAGCGCACGCCCGCTTCGCTCAAAACAGACTGGATCATGCCCGGCACCATGGCCGAATGCGTTTGCGCACCCACTGATTCTCGACTCAAGCACCGCCCTTCATGCAGCAGCGCGACCGAGGCAAGTTCAGTCGACGTTTCTATCGACATGAGAGTGGTCGGAGCAGGCGTCATGCTCGCTATTTTACCTTGCGGGTTTGGGTCACGAGAGCTGGGTTGACCGGCAAGGCCTTGCGGTAAAATCAAACCAATGAGCAGCCTCTTCCTCGTACCTGAAAATTTTCCTCAGTTGTCGGCCATGCTTGCTTCCGGTCGCTGGGTAGTTGCTTGTCTGTGCGCCGGGTGGTGCGATGTGTGCAAACAATATCGGGAGGGCTTTGATGCGCTGGCTGAGCAGTATCCTCAGCATCATTTCGTCTGGATCGACATCGAGGATCAAGCCGATCTGGTCGGTGACCTCGACGTGGAAAATTTTCCGACCATCCTCATTCAGCGGGGTGACGTCGTCACTTTCTATGGCACCATGATGCCCGAACCCAGACTCATTACCAGGATGCTGGAAGCCCAGCAGAACCGGAGCGACGAAGAGTTACGGCAAGAAGCAACCAGCACACCACAGCGAGCCACATGGCAGGAGGAATGTAACCTGATGGCACGGCTAGATCAGGTCAGCTAAGCATCACATTGCCCTGTCGGCACCTTCCATCACCGAACCGTCAAATCACGCCGCCAGCATCAGGCTGGCCCTGTCAGTCTTTCAGACGGAGCGGTAAACTGCGCAAACGTTTTCCCGTCAGCCTGAACAGAGCATTCGCGACGGCCGGCGCTATCGGCGGCGTCCCGGGTTCCCCGACACCACCGGGGCTGGCCTCGCTGTCGATAATGATGACTTCCACCTCCGGCATCTCGTCGAAGCGCAGTATCGGCGTATCATGAAAATTCTTCTGCACGACGCGGCCATTGGCGATCTTCAGCTCGCCGTACAGTGCCGCAGACAAGCCAAAAGCAACGCCCGATTCCATTTGCTGTCGCACGATATCGGGATTGACCACCGTGCCGCAATCGATCGCGCAGACTACCTTGTGCACACGCAGACGACCCTCTTGAATACCGACCTCGGCCACCTGCGCCACGATGCTGCCGAAGCACTCATGCAAGGCCACGCCGTGAGCGCTGCCGGCAGGAGCTTTGCCGGCGCGCTCCACCGCTGAATTGAGCACCGCAAGATGTCTGGGATGCGATGAGAGCAAATCACGTCTGAATTCCACCGGATCTGCCCTGGCCGCATGGGCCATCTCGTCAATGAAGCTCTCTTTGAAAAACGCATGATGCGAGTGGCCGACTGAGCGCCACGCCCCGACAGGCACCGGCACATCGACAATCACATGCGCTATCTCCTGATTGGGTATCTCGTAAGGATGGTCGAACAAGCCCTCGGCTGCTGTCTTGTCCGGCCCGACTGCGGGCACACCGAACGCGCGGTGCAACAGCTGCTGAATTGGGGCCGCCGATGCCGACTTGATCTGCAATGATTTGATGCGGTGTTCGGTACCAAGCACGGCGGTCAGTCGGGCCACTGAGGCCGGGCGATAGAAATCATGCGCGAGATCATCTTCCCGACGCCAGACCAGCTGCACCGGCACACCGGGCATTTCCAGGGCCAGCGCGACCGCCTGCGCCACAATGTCCGTCTCTAGCCGGCGTCCGAAGCCAGTGCCGACATAGGTTGGGTGAAGATCTACCTGATCCTCACTCACACCCGCGACTCTGGCTGCGGTACTCACCGCAATGGATGGCACCTGGGTGGGTATCCACAGGCGAAGCCGGCCATCGAGCAGCTGCGCCGTACAATTCAGCGGCTCCATCGTCAAGTGAGGCAAATAGGGCGCGCTGTACTCGGCGTGGACGGCCAGCGGAAGATCTTCCTCACCTAGCGTATCGCCGACGCTATGCAGCACAAGACCCGAGCCATGCACGACAGCATGCGAGAGCTGTTCCATCAGCGACTGCGTGCTCGATGCGGCGTTCTCGCCCTCGTCCCACTCCGGAGAGAGCAGGCCCAGCGCGCTCTGCGCCGTCCACCAGCTGCCGGCGACCACGGCAAGCGCATCGGGAGCGCCTGAGCGATCCTGGCTGAGCTTGACCACCTTGAGCACGCCAGGCTGTTCGCTTGCCTGCGTTGTGTCGACACTCAACAGTCTGCCGCCAAACACCGGACACATCAGGATCGCCGCGTAGACCAGCCCCTTGGGACGTATATCCATGCCAAAGCGTGCGCTGCCATTAGACTTTGCTGGCACGTCAAGTCGGGGGATCTCTTTGCCGATCAGCCGGAAACTGGCCGCGGGCTTGAGTTGAAACCCCGGTGACCCCATGGCGGCCGCATCGGCCGCCAGATCGCCATACGTCGCGACCAGCCCACGGGGATGCCTGACCTTGCCGCCTGCCGTCTCGCATTCCGAGGCCGGCACGCCCCACCGATGCGCTGCAGCGTTCATCAGCCGGGCGCGCGCCTCTGCACCCGCCTCGCGCATCGGCAGCCAGCTATCGCGAACACTGGACGAGCCACCGGTGGCTATGACGCCCAGTTCTCTGCCCAGCTTGCGGGAGAGCCAGTGCCCGAGATGTCGCATGGCGCTCTGGTCTTCGGGGTGAAAGGGCAATCCATCGGAGAGCATCGTGGCATCGCCGTAGATCTTGTCCATGGGCGCGGCTACCACGCGCACCATCGACAAAGGCACATCGATTTCTTCCGCCACCAGCACCGCTAACGCCGTCATAATGCCCTGCCCGAGCTCGTTCTTGGCCAGCATCACACTGACTTGATTGTCGGTGCCCACCATCACCCAGCCATTGAGTGCAATATCCCCCTCGCGGCCGGGTAGCGGAACATCCGCCTCAAGTCGCTGACGTGGGGGAAGAAAGCACCATCCCACCACCAAGGCCCCCGCAACTGCAGCGCTGCCGAGCAGAAAATGACGACGCTTGAATGAGCTGGACACAGGTTCAAACATGAAGGAGCAGTCAACGCTAGTATTTCAGTCAATAGCCTGAATGCTAGCTTATCTTCAGTTGACTGCCCGAAATCCCACGTCATTCTGTCGGAGTCTTGATGCCTGAGAGTTTTTTTCACACCTTCGTCCTTCTGCTGCTGGTCACCGACCCCTTTGGCAACGTGCCCTTGTTCATGAGCACATTGGCCGGCGTCGCTCCCGAGCGACGACCGCGTGTCGTGGTGCGCGAATGTCTGATTGCCTTCTTCCTTCTGCTGCTCTTCATGTTCGGCGGCAGGCATTTTCTCGGTGCGCTGCAGTTGACGGACATGTCACTGCGCATAGGCGGGGGCGTGATCCTGTTCCTGATCGCGCTCAGGATGGTCTTTCCGCAGCCGGGCGGCATATTTGGCACACAGGCGGCGTCGCACGAACCCCTGATCGTGCCGCTCGCGGTTCCGGCTTTGGCAGGTCCCTCAGCGCTGGTGACTGTATTGCTGTTTTCTTCCGCCCAGAAAATGCCGATGCTGCTCTACGTGGTCGCGCTGATGCTGGTCGCTTTGATTTGGCTTGTCGTGCTCCTCTCGGCAGAACGCTTGCACCGGGTGCTGGGACCTGCGGTCATGACGGCGTTTGAACGCCTGATGGGACTAATCCTGACCGCGCTGGCCATTGAGATGCTGCTGGCCGGGATCCGAGACTACGTGTTGGCACTCCAGAGCGGCTAATGCCCTCTCCTCAGACCACTGCCAGCCTTGGGAGCATCTCGCTGCACGTCTCTCCTGCCTCGAATACTCCTGCCTTGCGCTGCTGCCTTGTGCTGCTGCCTTGCGATCGACCCACGGAGGCAGAGACTGCAGGTCCCGAGCGGCACGCCTATTGACACCCAAAATAAGCAATATAGGCGTGTATGAGGCTGTATTATTGCGTTTTAGTCACAAGCCAGCTCAGCACTCCGCCGACCACTCAACGTCGTCTCCCATGGACCAGTTCAAGCAGATTTCCACTTTTGTGGATGTCGCGGCTCGCGGCAGCCTGTCCGCATCGGCGCGTGCCGAGGGCGTTGCGCCGGCCGTGGTTGGTCGGCGGCTGGACGCCCTGGAGGAAAGGCTGGGCGTGAAACTCCTCCAGCGGACAACTCGAAAGATTGCGCTGACCAACGAAGGTCTGGCCTTTCTCGAAAACTGCCAGCGCATTCTGCATGATCTTGAGAACGCCGAGGCGCAGGCCTCGGAACGCAGTGCGCGACCGAGCGGGCATCTGAGTGTTTCTGCGCCGGCTGGATTTGGCCGGCAGATCGTGGCGCCCCTGATTCCCTCCTTTATCGCCTTGCATCGCGAGGTCAGCGTCACGCTGGACCTCAATGACCGGGTCGTCGACCTTATTGGCGAGGGTATTGATGTCGCTATCCGCATCGCCGATTTGTCAGATTCCAGCCTGGTGGGCGTCAAGCTGGCCAGCAACCGACGCGTGGTCGTGGGCTCTCCCGACTCTCAGCGTGACATTTTTCCCGGCCTGACG
>OMID01000028.1 GCA_900299005.1 Oxalobacteraceae bacterium | reverse complement strand
CTCACCAAAACCTTCTAAATCAACCTTACGAGGCTGAAATGAAACTCATCACTGCCATCATCAAGCCGTTCAAGCTCGATGAGGTGCGCGAAGCTCTCTCGGCGATCGGTGTGCAAGGTATCACCGTCACCGAAGTCAAGGGATTCGGGCGCCAAAAAGGTCACACCGAGCTTTATCGCGGCGCCGAATACGTCGTTGACTTTCTGCCCAAGACCAAGATCGAGGCAGCCGTCGATGACGCGATTGTCGAACGCGTCATCGAGGCCATCGAGGGCGCGGCTCGTACCGGCAAGATCGGTGACGGCAAGATCTTCGTCTACGACCTGCAGCAAGTCGTCCGTATTCGTACGGGCGAGACCGGCAAAGAAGCACTCTAAAGGGGATTCAACATGAAAAAATGGTTTACCAGCCTTTTGAGCGCCGGCCTGTTGCTAATGGCAGTCGGCATGACGCCCGTCGCGTCCGCCGAGGACGCGCAGCCCGCTGCAGCACCTGCTGCAACGGCAGCACCCGCGGCAGCAGCTCCGGCTGCTGCGCCCGCAGCGGCAGACGCAGCAGCGCCCGCCGAGGCCGCAGCCCCGGTGCCTAACAAAGGGGATACGGCATGGATGATTGTGGCGACGCTGTTAGTCATCATGATGTCAATCCCGGGTCTGGCCTTGTTTTACGGCGGCTTGGTTCGTTCGAAAAACATGCTGTCGGTGCTGATGCAGGTGATGATGATTTTCAGCCTCATTACCGTACTCTGGTTCATCTACGGCTACTCTCTCGCGTTCACGGAGGGCGGTAGTTTCTTTGGCTCTTTCGATCGTCTGTTCATGAAGGGGATGACACCGGATTCACCGGGCGCCACGTTCAGCAAGGGCGTTGTGATTCCCGAGCTGATCTTCGCCTGCTTCCAGGCGACGTTCGCAGCGATCACTTGCGGCTTGATCGTCGGCGCATTTGCCGAGCGCATCAAGTTCTCTGCCGTGCTGCTGTTCATGGTGATCTGGTTCACCTTCGCCTACGTGCCGATCGCACACATGGTCTGGTTCTGGCCTGGTCCTGATGCATTCACCGATGCGGCCGCTGCAGAGAAGGCCACCGCCGCCTCAGGATGGCTGTTCCAGAAGGGTGCGCTGGATTTTGCGGGTGGCACCGTCGTGCATATCAACGCAGCGGTAGCCGGATTGGTCGGCGCTGTCTTGGTCGGCAAACGGATTGGTCTCGGTCGCGAATCAATGGCACCGCACTCGTTGACGCTGACCATGGTGGGCGCATCGCTGCTGTGGGTGGGCTGGTTCGGTTTCAACGCCGGCTCGGCACTCGAGGCCAACGGTTCTGCGGCCCTGGCATTTGCCAACACACTGCTTGCGACTGCCGGTGCCGTGTGTTCCTGGTCGTTTGCCGAGTGGATCCTGAAAGGCAAGCCCTCCATGCTGGGCGCCGCTTCGGGTGCGGTGGCGGGCCTTGTGGCCATCACGCCGGCAGCGGGTTTCGTCGGCATGATGGGCGGTCTGGTGATCGGCCTGTTGGCGGGCGTGATCTGCCTGTGGGGAGTCAATGGTCTCAAGCGCCTGATCGGTGCCGATGATTCGCTTGATGTGTTTGGTGTGCACGGCGTGGGTGGTGCGCTGGGTGCGATCCTCACTGGCGTGTTCGCTGCGCCCTCCCTGGGTGGCACCGGCATTTTCGACTACGTCGCCAATGCCGCGTCGCCAGACTACTCGATCGCGGGACAGGTCTGGATTCAGTTTCAGGGCGTGGTGACAACCATCATCTGGTCGGGTGTGGTCGCCTACATCGCGTACAAGATTGCTGACCTCGTTATCGGCCTGCGCGTTACGGAAGAAGAAGAGCGCGAAGGCCTCGACATCTCCAGCCATGGCGAGACCGCTTACCACCGCTGAGATTCCAACGGCTCCTCCGCAGCACCGACCCGGAACATCGGGTCAGAAACGCCTCCCGATTCGGGAGGCGTTTTTTATTCTGCTGTGTGCTCGATGTTCGGGCGAATACCCTGCTCGGGGGATTTCCCCAAGACGGGGCGCCAGCCTTGCTTGTCCGTTAAAATCTCGGCTTTGACGAGGACTTGCGTCCCGTCGCTGCCTGATTTCCCGGAAGGTTTTCGCATGGTGCCCCACCTCGTCACGGCTCTGAATGGTCCGTTGCTTGAACTTGAGAAAAAAATTCTGACCGCGACCCCCGCGATTGAGCGCTGGTTTCGGTTGGAATGGCAGGAGCACACGCCACCGTTCTACTGTTCGGTTGATCTGCGCAACTCCGGCTTCAAGCTCGCGCCGGTCGACACCAATCTGTTCCCCGGGGGGTTCAATAACCTCGCGCCCGAAATGTTGCCGCTGGCAGTGCAAGCCGCGATGGCTGCGATCGATAAATACTGCCCCGATGCAAAGAACCTGCTGCTGGTGCCGGAGAAGCACACCCGCAATACCTTTTATCTTCAGAACGTTGCCCGACTGATGCAGATCTTCCGCCAGACCGGCCTCAATGTGAGGCTGGGCAGTCTGTCGGATGAGGTAAAAGAGCCGGTCATGATCGATCTCCCGGATGGCAACAGCATCACGCTCGAGCCGCTGGAGCGTTCGGCGAATGGACGCCGTCTCGGGCTGAAAAATTTCGATCCCTGCACGATTTTGCTCAACAATGATCTCTCGGCAGGCATCCCAGGCATTCTTGAAGACTTGCATGAGCAGACACTGCTGCCGCCTCTGCACGCGGGCTGGGCGGTGCGACGCAAGACCAATCACTTTGCCGCCTATGACGAAGTGGCAAAAAAATTTGGCAAGCTCGTCGATGTCGATCCCTGGATGCTCAATCCGTACTTTGCCAAATGTACGGAGATCAATTTTCAGGAGCGAGCCGGTGAAGACTGTCTCGCGGCCAGCGTAGAGACGCTGCTGACCAAGATTCGCAAGAAATACAAGGAATACGGCATCAAGGAAACCCCCTTCGTCATCGTAAAGGCGGACGCCGGCACTTACGGCATGGGGATCATGACGGTACGCGATGCCACCGAAGTGCGCGACCTGAACCGAAAACAACGCAATAAGATGTCAGTCATCAAGGAGGGCGTGGAAGTCTCCGATGTGATCATTCAGGAGGGCGTACACACCTTCGAGCACATCAATGATGCCGTTGCCGAGCCAGTGGTCTACATGATCGACCGCTACGTGGTCGGCGGTTTTTATCGCGTGCACGCCGAGCGTGGTGTCGATGAAAACCTGAATTCTCCCGGCGCGCATTTTGTTCCGTTAGCCTTCGCGCAGCAGCACGCGCTGCCTGATCTGGCGGCCAAACCCGGCACCGCAGCGCCTAACCGTTTTTACATGTACGGCGTGGTGGCCCGACTGGCACTGCTGGCGGCATCGCTCGAGCTGGAAAAAACTGACCCGAATCCGGAAGTCTATTAATTCCGGATGAAGAGACCTATCGCGTCAGGTTGACGGCAAGGTAGTGGTAACGCCGCCAGCGACCTGGCGAGATCGGTTCTCAGTTCGGCGGCATGGCTGTTAGAGTGCAGCATGCGACCTTGTCACCTCCAGATTAAACACCCATGAAAATCGCTTTTGCTGCTGACCCGCTGGCAAGCTTCAAGATAGCCAAGGATTCGACCTACGTCATGATGGTCGAGGCGGCGAGCCGTGGGCATGAGTTATATGCGTTTGGCCATCACGACCTCATCTTCGATGGTCGCCAGGTCATGGCCCGCATGGCGCGTGTCACCCTGACGGGCAGCACGGAAAATTGGTTCTCTCAGCACCCGCCCGTGTTGATGTCGCTGACCGAGGTGGATGCTGTCGTTGAGCGCACCGATCCACCGTTCAATATGCAGTATGTCTATGCAACGTACCTGCTGGAGCGGGCCGAGGCCGAAGGCGCACGCATCTTCAATCGCCCGCGGGCGATACGCAATCACAACGAAAAGCTCGCAATCACCGGGTTCACTCAGTTCATTGCGCCGACGCTGGTGACCAGTAATGAAGCACCTATTCGCGAGTTTCATCATCAGCATCGCGACATTATTCTCAAGCCGCTCGATGGCATGGGTGGCGAGGGTGTATTTCGTGTCGGTGATGAAGGCTTGAATCTAGGCGCGATCATCGAGACGCTGACCCAGCACGAGACGCGCACCATCATGGTCCAGCGTTATATTCCTGAAATCGTCAACGGTGATCGCCGCGTCTTGCTGATCGGCGGGCAGGCCGTGCCGTATTGCCTTGCGCGAGTGCCTCAGGCTGGCGAGGTGCGAGGGAACCTCGCTGCGGGCGGACGAGGCATCGCGATGCCGCTATCGGATCGCGAACGTGATATTGCCGAGTCTCTGGCCCCCATTTTGTATCAACGCGGGCTCTTGCTGGTAGGATTGGACGTGATCGGTCATTACCTGACCGAGATTAACGTGACCAGCCCAACCTGCTTTCAGGAGATCATGCAGCAAACCGGTTTCAATGTGGCGAGCATGTTCATGGATGCGCTGGAGCGCGCACTCTGACGGTTGGCTGACGTTCACGCATTGAATCATTCCTTGTGAAGCCATGATTGGCATACTACTTATCACGCATGCGCCCCTGGGCAAAGCTTTCATCGAAGCGGTGACCCATATATTCAAGAATACCCCCGAGCACATCGAATCGCTTGATGTGATTGCAGACCAGGATCCTGACGAGGTTCGGCGGTTGGCACGAGAGGCGATCGATCGCATTGATGATGGCGCAGGCGTGCTCGTGCTGACGGACATTCTGGGAGCAACGCCTTCCAATTGCACCTTGCAGTTGTGCGTTCCCGGCAAGGTTGAAGTGGTGGCCGGCGTCAGCCTGCCAATGCTGTTGCGGGCGATCAGCTATCGTCACAACACGCTGCAAAATGTCGCCGAAATGGCGCTGGCGGGCGGCCATAAAGGTGTCTGCAGGGTCGAGCACCCAGCTCAATGAGCCTGCGACAGGCGGGCGTGCCACAATTCAGAAAAAAGAAAACGGATAAACCACCGACAAACCACCGACAAAACATCGACGGAACGCCAACATGATCAGCAGAGAAATAGACATTATCAACAAGCTGGGTCTCCACGCGCGTGCTTCTGCCAAACTGACGCAACTCGCTGGCAAATTCCAGAGCGAGGTATGGATGAGCCGTAACCAGAAACGCGTCAACGCAAAATCCATCATGGGTGTGATGATGCTGGCAGCTGGCATGGGGACAACCGTCACGCTGGAGATCGATGGTCCCGACGAACAGGCGGCGATGGATGCGCTGGTCGAGTTGATTGGTGCGCGCTTCGGCGAGAGCGAATAATCATGAGCACAGCAGGACAACAGGTAGAAAGATAATCACGATGGCTTCATTCATGCTTCATGGCATACCGGTCTCGCGAGGTATCGCGATCGGCCGCGCACACTTGCTGCGCCCGGCCGCTCGCGATGTCAAACATTACCTAGTGCCGGAAGAGCGTGTCGAAGCCGAGGTACAGCGTTTGGTGGATGCGATCAACGCCGTAAATCGTGAACTTCAAACCGTGCGACGCGATCTTCCACCCGATGCGCCCAGTGAGCTGGCTGCATTTATCGATGTGCACGCGCTGATACTCTCTGATCCCATCATCGCCGAAGAACCACTGAAGATTATCCGTACCCGGCACTACAACGCTGAGTGGGCCTTGCTGACTCAGATTGACGAATTGTCCGCACAGTTTGACGAGATCGAGGATGAATACCTTCGTGAGCGCAAGAACGATATCGGCCAGGTTGGCGAGCGCGTCCTGAAAATACTCACCGGTTCGGCGACGGTGCTACCGCCAAGTGCGCCATCGGATGAGTCATTGCCGCAGATGATAGTCGTCGCGCATGACATCTCCCCTGCCGACATGCTGCAATTCCGCGACCGGGCATTTGTAGGTTTTGTCACCGATCTCGGCGGACAAAACTCCCATACAGCGATTGTCGCGCGTAGCCTCGACATACCTGCCGCCGTCGGGATGTCAAATGCATCGACGCTGATTGCCGAAGACGACTGGGTAATCATCGATGGCGATGCGGGCATCGTGATCGTCGAGCCGGCACCTGTCGTGCTCGAACAGTACCGCGAAGCTCAGGCACAGCTGATCCGAGAACGTAAAAAACTCGGCAAATTGAAAAAAACACCGGCCGTCACGCGCGACGGCACGCGTATCCATCTGCTTGCCAACATTGAGCTGCCCGAGGATTGTGCCGCCGCGCTTGATGCTGGCGCCGTGGGCGTCGGATTGTTTCGCTCCGAATTCCTGTTCATGGGACATACTGGGCAGGCAAGCCGACTGCCTTCTGAGGACGAGCAGTTTGAGTCCTATCGTAAGGCGGTGGTCGCGATGAAAGGCCGTCCGGTCACCATACGCACGCTGGATATCGGCGCCGACAAGCCCTTGGACAAAGATGAAGAGACCGCGCTGAATCCCGCGCTGGGCTTGCGCGCGATACGCTATTGCCTCGCCGAGCCGCAGATGTTTCTGACTCAGCTGCGCGCTATCCTGAGAGCCTCGGCCTACGGCCCGATCAACCTGCTGATCCCCATGCTCGCGCATGCATTCGAGATCGATCAGACGCTGGCCATGATAGAGCAGGCAAAGGTGCAGCTGCGGGCGGTAAAGAAAAAATTCGATCCGAACATTCCGGTCGGCGCCATGATCGAAATTCCCGCTGCCGCGCTGACACTGCCGTTGTTCATCAAACGGCTGAATTTTCTGTCCATAGGCACGAATGACCTGATTCAGTACACGCTGGCGATCGACCGCGTGGATCATGAGGTCGCGCATCTGTACAACCCGCTCCACCCGGCTGTGCTGCAGCTGTTGCACATGACGATTTCGGCGGGAGCAAAAGCTGGTATTCCGGTAGCCGTGTGCGGCGAGATCGCCGGGGATCCCAAACTGACGCGCCTCTTGCTGGGTATGGGCCTGCGCGAGTTCTCCATGCATCCGGCGCAGGTGCTGGCAGTGAAGCAGGAAATACTCAATACCGACATTGATCTCATCGAGCCAGCCGTAAAACGAATACTCAAAACCTTCGAGGCTCCGTCGATCGCCGATGCCGTGGAGCGGCTGCGCCTGCTCTGAACGCAGCAAGCCGAGCGGCGACGCCGCACCGTTTGACGCTGGGCACCGAGTTCGCTATCCTTCGTCTGACGCGCCGATTTGACCTTAGCTTGCGGGCGCACGGGAAATCCCCGGATAAATACGGCTAAAGCGAGCTCGAATCGACGTCCGAATCCAGCCCGACAAGCCACCCGCGCTTTCGGGCTTTTTCATTTTTGCGCGCTGATTGTATTTAACGAAAAACGCTGCTCATGCGATCCGTAGGAAACGTCAAGCCACAGTCCATGCACTTCGCCGACCCTTTGCCATTGCAAAGCGGCGCGGCGCTGGCG
Organism: Oxalobacteraceae bacterium; assembly: GCA_900299005.1. Taxonomy (GTDB): domain Bacteria; phylum Pseudomonadota; class Gammaproteobacteria; order Burkholderiales; family Burkholderiaceae_D; genus Pernthalerella. The sequence continues at coordinate 10,104 of OMID01000028.1, read as the reverse complement.
GACTACACGCTGGTCTATGAAACCTATGGCGCGCTCAACGCCGATCGCTCCAACGCCGTGTTGGTCTGCCATGCGCTCAATGCGTCGCATCATGTCGCTGGCACCTATGAGGGCCAGCCCAAGAGCGCTGGCTGGTGGGACAACATGGTCGGCCCCGGAAAGCCACTGGATACCGACCGCTTTTTTGTCATTGGCGTCAACAATCCGGGTTCCTGCTTTGGCTCCACTGGCCCGATGCACACTAATCCCGCTACCGGCAAGCCGTATGGCGCCGCTTTTCCGGTAGTGACAGTGGAAGACTGGGTACACGCGCAGGCACGGCTGGCTGATGCGTTGGGCATCAGTAAATTTGCGGCGGTGATGGGGGGCTCTCTCGGGGGCATGCAGGCACTTGCCTGGAGCATGCTGTATCCCGACCGACTCGCGCATTGTCTGGTCATTGCCTCCACACCCAAGCTCACAGCGCAGAACATCGCATTTAATGATGTCGCCCGTCAGGCAATACTCACCGATCCCGATTTTCATGACGGTGATTTTTACGCGCATGGCGTCGTGCCCAAGCGGGGTCTGCGCGTGGCGCGAATGATCGGGCATATTACGTACTTGTCCGATGATGATATGGCCGAAAAATTTGGCCGTGATCTGCGCGGTGCCGATTACCAGTTCGGTTATGGTGTCGATTTCGAGATTGAATCTTATCTTCGCTACCAGGGCGATAAATTCTCCGAGTATTTTGATGCCAACACGTATTTGCTGATCACGAAGGCGCTCGATTATTTTGATCCTGCGCGGGCATGCCAGGGAGATCTTGCATTAGCACTGTCGGGTACGCAGGCCGAATTTCTCGTTGTGTCTTTCAGCACCGACTGGCGCTTCGCGCCCGAGCGCAGCCGCGAGATCGTGCAGGCGCTGGTAAAGAACGAACGTCGTGTTAGCTATGCCGAGATCGACGCGCCCCACGGGCATGATGCGTTTCTGCTCGACGATACGCGCTACATGGGCGTGGTGCGCGCCTATTACGACAAAGTCTGGCAGGGACTCGACAGCCCGCCGAGTAGCGCGCACAAGGAGGCGGCATGATCACCGAGCGCTTTGCCGGGCTGCGTGCCGACCTCGCTTTCATCGCCCACTGGGTCACACCCGGTTCGCGCGTTCTCGATCTGGGATGCGGGGATGGCGCCATGATGGAATATCTGCAGGTGGATAAGGGTTGTACCGGCTACGGTGTCGAGATTGACGATGGACGCATACCGCGCTGCGTGCGGCGCAGTGTCTCGGTGATACAGCAGGACATGGAGGGGGGGCTGGCGATGTTCGCCGATGACGCATTCGACAGCGTTCTGTGTCTCTCAGCGCTGCAAATGATGAAGAATGTGGAGGGTGTCCTGCGCGATATTGCCCGCGTTGGCCGCGAGGCCATTGTCTCGTTCCCGAATTTTGCGCACTGGCCGCATCGCCTCGCACTGTTGAGCGGGCGTATGCCGGTATCCGAGAGCCTGCCCTATCAGTGGTATGACACCCCCAACTTGCGCTGCGCGACGATCCGCGATTTTTCCGAGCTCGCTGACGAAGTCGGTTTGCAAGTCATCGAGTGTGTTGCGCTCAAAGACAATGGCACACCGGTCGCTTTTCTGCCACATTGGCGCGGTAGTCTGGCCGTGTTTCGGCTTCGAAAAAAATAGCATGGCTCTGATACTGGGCGCATGAACACGACACCCATTTCGCCAGTGCCCCCAGCCAACGGCTGGAGGCGCTACGTCAGTCGGCATATGCTGATCTGCGTAATGCTCGGTTTCACTTCCGGCTTGCCGTTATTCATTCTTTACAACTTGCTGTCAGCCTGGCTCAAGGCTGAGCAAGTCGACCTGAAATCCATCGGCCTGTTTGCGCTGGTCGGTTTTCCCTACACCTGGAAATTCATCTGGTCGCCCTTGATGGATCGGTTCCATTTCCCGCTGCTGGGTCGGCGTCGCGGGTGGATGTTCTTCACGCAACTTGCCTTGTTAATGGCGGTCGGCAGTATGGGATTTTTTTCGCCGCTCTCCGATTTAACAATCGTCGTCGCATTGGCGGGGCTGATCGCATTTTTGTCAGCGAGTCAGGATATTGTGATCGATGCCTACCGTCGCGAGCTTCTGTCAGATGCTGAGCAGGGCTCGGGTACAGCGCTGTTCGTCAATGCGTACAAAATGTCCACTCTGGTGCCCGGATCGCTCTCGCTGATCTTGTCCGACTTCCTCAGCTGGCAGATGGTGTTCGGCATTACTGCGCTGTTCATGTTGCCCGGCATGCTCACTACTTTGTTAATCAGTGAGCCAACCATTTACGGCGAACCCCCGCGTACGCTGCGCGAGGCGGTTGTCGAACCTTTTCGCGAGTTTGTTCATCGCAGCGGCGGGTCGCATGCCTTGCTGATTTTGGCGTTTATTTTTCTCTACAAGCTGGGCGATTCGATGGCAACTGCACTGGCCACCCCGTTTTACATGGAGCTGGGTTACACACGCACGCAGATCGGGTTGGTTGCCAAGAATGCCGGCCTGTGGGCCAGTCTGGCGGGCGGAATACTAGGCGCGGTGTGGCTGGAGAAGACTGGCGTGAATCGCGGCTTGTGGATCTTTGGCGTGCTGCAGGCAGTGGCGATTCTTGGTTTTGCCTTGCTTGCGCAGACCGGCGTCGCTGCGGCAGGCGCTGAGCCGAGCAGCCTGATGCTGGGCCTGGTGATTGGCCTGGAAGCCTTCGCCGTTGGCCTCGGCACGGCAGCCTTCACCGCCTACATTGCGACGACGACAGATCAGCGCTACACCGCGACCCAGTTTGCCCTGTTCACCAGTCTGGCTGCTGTGCCGCGCACGTTTTTCAATGCGATCACGGGCTTTATCGTTGCGCAAACAGGCTGGTTCGTCTTCTTCGTGATCTGTTTTTTGCTGGCGATTCCCGGCATGCTCTTGCTACCCAGGATAGCGCCATGGAATCTCGATCAGCCGCAGGACGATCAGACGGCGTAGACCTATCTCGTTAGGGTGATGGCGAGTTATTGGCAACGCTGCCAGCGACATAGTGAGATAGATCGTTCTTAACCCCAGAGATGTAAGGTCAGCATCAGTGCGACGGCCCCTGCCATCGCCACAGTCGCTGCCCAGCCCATCCACTTGAGTCGGCGCCTCACCACGAAACGCCCCATCACGTCGCGCCGGCTGGCCATGCGCATCATTACCACCATGATAGGCACGGAGACCATGCCATTGATCACCGCTGCCCAGTACAGCGCGCGGATGGGATCAACTTCACTGATGCCGATGCCTGCGCCGATCAGGGTCGATACAGCAATGATTCCGTAAAAACGCCAACCCAATCCCAGCGGCAGATCCAGTCCCGCACGCCAGTCAAAAGCGCCCGCTACCGCATAGGCGGCTGATCCTGCCAGCACCGGAATAGCCAGCAAGCCGGTGCCGATGATGCCCAGGGCGAAGAGCAGGAAGGCGAACTCCCCGGCAATCGGCTTGAGTGCCAGTGCGGCATCACGAGAGCTTTGTATGTCGGTGACGCCATGCCTGAAGAGTGTAGCGGCGGTGGTCAGCATGATAAAGAACGCAATCAGATTAGAAAAACCCATGCCTATCCAGTTATCGATAGCGATGCGCCGTAAGTGCACTCGCGCCTGCTCAGGAGCATCTCGTAGGGATCGCGCCAAAGGATCTGCCTTGAGCTCTTCGACTTCTTGCGACGCCTGCCAGAAGAACAGATACGGGCTGATCGTGGTGCCAAAAATCGCCACCAGCGTGGTCAGGTACGCGGCATTGAGTTGGAAGCGGGGCATCAGTAACGACGACAGCACCTGAGGCCATTCGACCTGCACAGTGAATACAGTGCCGACATAAGCGAACAGGGCGAGCGTCAGCCACTTGAGCACGCGTACATAGCGCCCATAGGGGATGAATACCTGAAGCAGCACAGAGACGGTGCCAAACAACATCACCCAGATCGTGGGTGGGCCACCGACGATCAGTATCAGAGCGTCAGCCATCGCGGCCAGATCGGCGGCGATATTCATGGTATTGGCGATGACGAGCAGGCTGACAAGGGTAAACAGCAGCCCGGATCCGTACCAGCGTCGCAGATTTCCTGCCAGGCCCTCACCGGTGACGCGACCGATACGGGCACTGACCGATTGTATGCCGACCATCAGCGGCCAGGTAATCAGCAGGGTCCACAGCATCTGCAGACCGAATTGCGCGCCACCTTGCGAATAGGTGGCGATACCGCTGGGATCATCATCGGCGGCGCCGGTGATCAGGCCTGGGCCGAGTTTTTTGGACAGCGGCAGCTCATCGAGCGGTAACTGTCGTCGACATTTTTCCTGCGTCGAAGGGTAAGAGGAGGTCTCATGCTTGCCCGGCATGCATCGATACTAGCAGCGGCGCACCAGGGATGACTATTTTTAGTACCTCCTGTTGCGCAAGCTACACTGAAGGCAAACCGGCAGGTACTCTGTCAAATCGTTACCATGGATTGTGCATGCTGAATATTCTCTGGCTGAGTTTTTTCCTGCTCGCCGCAGGCAGTGCCGCATGGCGTTGGGTGATCATGCACGAGGCTACGGTCTTTGTGGCAATGATCGACAGCCTGTTCGCGATGGCCAAGCTATCCGTGGACGTGATGCTCCTTCTGTTTGGCACGCTGACACTGTGGCTGGGTTTTCTGCGCATTGCAGAAAAAGCAGGCTTGGTCGATCTTCTCTCGCGCTGGCTCTCACCGCTATTCCAGCGCTTGATGCCCGAGGTCCCGCCCGGTCACCCGGCGCTGGGCCTGATCACGATGAACTTCACCGCGAACGCACTTGGCCTGGACAATGCGGCCACACCGATCGGTCTGAAGGCCATGCGCGAGCTGCAATCACTCAACCCCGCACCTGAGGTGGCGAGCAATGCGCAGATTTTGTTTCTGGTGCTGAATGCCTCATCGCTGACCTTATTGCCGGTATCGATTTTCATGTACCGGGCACAGCAAGGCGCTGCAAATCCCACCTTGGTGTTTTTGCCTATCCTGCTGGCGACCATGGCTTCGACGCTGGCCGGTTTCTTGTCCGTTGCGGTTGTGCAGCGACTGCCGCTGCGAAACCCCACGGTGCTTGGGTGGCTATTGAGCGGCGTACTCTTGCTCGGCGGCTTCATCGCCGTGCTGTACAGCCTCTCTTCGGCCGCGTTGGCGGCGCTCTCCGCTGTGCTGGGCAATGCGATGTTGTTCGGATTGATTTTACTGTTCATCCTGGCCGGTGCGTGGCGTCGTGTGCCCGTCTATGAGGCCTTCGTTGAGGGCGCACGAGAGGGATTCGAGGTCGCCAAAAATCTTTTGCCGTATCTGGTGGCGATGCTATGCGCGGTCGGTATGTTGCGCGCATCCGGAGCGCTTGATCTGTTGCTGGGGCTCATACGCAGCGGCGTTGACGTCCTCGGCTGGGACACTCGTTTTGTCGATGCGCTACCCACGGCCCTGGTCAAACCTTTCTCGGGAAGCGCGGCTAGGGCGATGCTGATCGAGGCCATGAGCACGCATGGCGTTGATAGTTTTCCGGCGCTGCTGGCGGCCACGGTGCAAGGCAGTACCGAGACAACATTTTATGTGCTGGCCGTCTACTTCGGCGCGGTCGGCATACAGCGCGCCCGGCATGCGGTGGTCTGTGCGCTGCTAGCGGATCTGGCAGGGGTGCTCGCGTCGATTGGTGTTTGCTACTGGCTTTTCGGCTAGGGAGACAAATACTGCCACTCTCCCTAGCGAGTCAGCGTAGCTGTGCGACGCGGGGCGTAGCAAAATCAAGGCGTGGTCTCGACTAATGCTGGTGTAAAAGTTTCTGTTTATTGAGAGGTCCTATCAAAATGTCGCTGGCCGCGTTAGGGCCGCCTTGCCATACCTCTGTACTGTCTACGGCGTCCCCGCCTTGCTGGCGACCGCGCTGTTTCGCGGCGCTCATTCTGATAGCCTCGTAATCAGCATTGCCCCGGTCAATCCGCCCAGTCGTAACTGATGATCAGCGGCGCATGGTCCGAGAACCTTTCGTCTTTGTATACCGACGCATTGTTTGCCGTCGCGGCAATGCCGGAGGTGGCGATGTGATAATCGATACGCCAACCCACATTATTAGCCCACGCCTGACCGCGGTTGCTCCACCAGGTGTAGGCATCACCGGTAGCCTCCGGATGCAGCATCCGGTAGACATCGCACCAGCCAGCCTCATCGAATACGGCGGTCATCCAGGCGCGCTCTTCTGGCAAGAAGCCGGAGTTCTTCTGGTTGCTCTTCCAGTTCTTCAGATCGATTTCTTTGTGCGCGATATTCCAGTCTCCGCAAATCACGATGTCGCGCCCTGTTTTGCGCAGCTTCACCAGATGAGGCATGAAAGCCTCCATGAAGCGAAATTTTGCCTGCTGTCGTTCTTCGCTAGAGGAGCCTGATGGACAGTACACAGAGATTACTGACAAACCTCCCACGTCAACTTGTACATAACGACCCTCGGCGTCAAATTCTACGTTACCGAAACCGGTGATGGCTGAGTCAGGCTTTGTGCGCGAATACACACCAGTACCCGAGTAGCCTTTCTTTTCAGCGTAGTGAAAGTGCCCGTAGTAACCAAAAGGTGATAACAATGCGGCGGTCATGTCGGCTTCCTGCGCCTTCAATTCCTGTACGCAGATAAAATCAGCCTCCTGCTTTTGCATCCACTCGAAAAAATGTTTTTTTGCGGCAGAGCGTATGCCATTCAGATTAGCCGAGATGATTTTCATGATGAGTTTTGGGTCTGAGGTCTGTTGGTGCGAAAGCAAGGATAACCGATCAGGAGCTTTGCTCTGGTGCGCGGTAAAATGCGGATTTTCGGCACTTGTTTTCAAGGGTATTGAGTGAGCATCCTGCACCAGCAATTCATCGAGTTTGCAGTCAAGGCTGGCGTGCTGAGCTTTGGCGAGTTTGTGACCAAGGCGGGACGGCTATCACCGTATTTTTTTAACGCGGGTTTGTTCAATGATGGCGAGCGGCTGGGAAGACTCGCCGACTTTTACGCGCAGACCTTGCTGGATTCCGGGGTTGATTTCGACATGTTGTTCGGCCCGGCGTACAAGGGCATCACACTGGCGTCATCCACCGCCGTCGCTCTGGCCTCCAAAGGCCGCAATGTGTCTTTTGCCTATAACCGCAAGGAAGCCAAAGACCACGGTGAAGGCGGCACCATCGTGGGGGCAAAGCTGCAAGGCCGCGTCGTCATCATCGATGACGTGATCTCGGCCGGTACCTCAGTACGCGAATCGGTGGACATGATTCGTGCGAATGGCGCGACGCCCTGCGCAGTGTTGATTGCGCTGGACCGCATGGAGAAGAGTGGCGCTGAAGGCGCACTGTCGGCGTTGTCGGCGGTGCAGGAGGTCGAGCAGAGCTTCGGCATGCCAGTGTTGCCAATTGCAAATCTGAATGACTTGTTTGCCTACCTCTCGGGTTCGGATGTCAGTGCCGAACTGACAAAATTCAAGGGGCCGGTTGAGACATATCGCCAGCGCTATGGCGTAGTTTGAAGACGAAAAACAGGGGGCCATGGCTGCCTCCTGATAGGGTGCTTTGTTTGGATCTCGGCGTCCAGCAGCCGACCAATCCATCCGACGATGATCTCATCGTCGGATGGACTAACTTCCGCTGGCCTATTCACTCATCCAGCTTCTCAGAGTATCGAACTGTAATGTGACGACATGTCGTGCTGCGTCAGATTCGAGTCTTTCGATTTTTCTCACAATTTCTCCTGAATTGATTCGAGTATTGAGTGTCGCAAAGAAGTTCTCTTTCGTTCTTCTTCGACTCAGGCTAGTCCAGATATCTGTCAGCAGTTTGATGATTACAGGATGCCATCCAGCCTCGCGAGCCGTTTCTCTGAGTTGCGCTGTCGTGGTCGAAGGACTGAGCTTGTAGAGAAATTTGCTCAGAGATTTTTGCTGCAGATTAATTTCTCGCTCAGCTTTGTCGAGTAATATTCTTGCCACCCATGATGGATTGATTGGCGAGATTTCGGGGTGATTGACGGATTTTTTTGAGCTTCTGTCGGCGTCATTAACTATATCGTGTAGTCCTTCCGCACTCGCGATGCTTTGAGAAAAAAGCATCTTTAATTGTTGTTCAGTGATTTCGGTGTGTTCTTGATCGAGGTTGGCATAAACCGACGCATATTGCTGGGCGGACTTCATTAAAATATCTGATATCTCTTCGCCGAGATTAAATTCAGACAAAATTTCTTTACGAAATTTTGTCCACGTCGTATCGCTGGCTTCTCGGGTACGTTGGGCGCGTATCAGTGGACACGTTTTTTGTGCTAATTCATCAAAATTTAAAATATCTAACTTTACCGCTTTCTCAAAAAGCAAACTGGCGATTTGGGGATTGCCAGGCGGCGCATCCATAAATGCCTCTTGCATACTCAGGACAGTGCTTCGTGCATAAATGCGGTCTTTGGGTTTCGTTGCGTCATTTAATATTGTTCTGACAGCTTTCCATGTTCCGTTCGATGCCAAACTTTTCAGAAAATTATCTTCACATACTTCGTCCAAAGATAACAAATCGATCTTCTCGCCAAGAAGCTTGGCTGCGGCAAAATTTTCCTCCCTAATCGCAGTCAAATACGCAGACTGGTAATAGTGATTTTTTCCGTCAATATGATTGCCAGCCTCAATCAGCAGTTTTATCTTTTCCTGATCGTTACGACGAACAGCAATATCGAGGGCTGTGTTACCGGAGCTTCTGATGTCAACCACTGCGCCATTGTTAATTAGGTCGCGGACCATGGAGGTGTCGGAGTGTCTGACTGCTGTTATTAACGGAGTTTCTCCTTTGATGTGTGAGAGATTAACATTAGCCCCGTTGTCAATTAACATCTTTGCCATTTCGTCATTCTTGCTTTCGATTGCCACGGTCAAGGCGGAACCATCCCACTTCTTCAGAAAATTAATATCAGCCTTATACTTTAGAAGCATTCCTGCTATTTCAATGAGGCCTTTTTTCGCGGCATACAAAAGCGCTGTGTTACCTTCCGAGTCGGTCAAATGAATGTTTGCCCCTTTTTCGATCAAATATTTTGCGGTCTTAGTGAAGCCGCCATCTATCGCAAGCATCAATTGAGTGCGACCCTGTGAGTCCTGACTATCAATTGGCGTATGAGTACCGATAGGTACTTCTGCCAGGGTCTCTTTTTCGCGCGCCTTTTCTCTTCCGGCATGGGAGTGCCGTGGTATTTGATTAGGCAAGGCGTCCGACGTAATTTCTTCATCGCTTTCAACTTCACGGCCGAGTTCGAGATCGCCCTTGAATCGCCGCCAAGCAGACTTTTCGACGACATCCTGCTGCTTGGATTTCATTGTTGGGGATGTCAGCTTTTCGCTCGCGGGTTTGTCTTTGAGGGGTGAGCTCTTTTCCAAACGTTGTTTTGAGTTATTCGCGTTGCCGCTGATACGGGCCTTCATGAGAGTTCCTTTCAATCGGAGCACGGTGGTTGGGAGTGACCTGCAAGTTGCAGACAAAACTTGGAGGCTCTATCAAAATGCCGCTGGCCGCGTTAGGGTCGCCTTGCCGTCAAATTGGCGAGATAGGTTCTCAGCGGGTAACGTGACGACTAACCGTCACGAACAAAACAAACAGGCCAGTTGTGCAGCGCGTTGTGTGTCAGTGAGTGGCACTGCGCAGGCATTCGTGAGTGCGGCTAGGGATATCTGCTTCACACACTGTCGAGTTGAGCAACAACGTATTGGTAATCCGAGTGGGAATTGGTTCCCACAGGCTTGTCATGCCCGGCGCCTATGCGATCAGAGGGAATCTGGAAACAGGAAGCTAATCGCAGCTTTTGCCTTGCAAAAGCCGGCAGAAGGAGAGGATTTTCCGCTGCTTGAAATGATGCATCTACGCTGTGTCATGCCCGCACTGAGGCGAGGTGGGCATTCAGGGGGGACGTCGAACTACGGTACTTTGTCGGCCAGAGCTTGGCTTCTGAGCTTGACGGCTTGGCGACAGTGCCGCAGACAGTACAAACGTACGGCAAGGTCGTGGCCGCACCGTAAGCGACCTCATGAGACAGGGCCTTAT
>OMID01000027.1 GCA_900299005.1 Oxalobacteraceae bacterium | reverse complement strand
GGGGTGGGGAATGGCGACAGTGGAGGTGGACGCTGACCTTGTCTGAGGTGCCGCTGGTCTTCGCGCCTTGGGACGACTTGGCGGTGTGTCACGACCACTGCCCAGCGCAATAGATCACCGCAGGGAAGGTTGCGGCCCAGGCCCAGACGAATCGGTTCAGTCCGAAGAAGCGGAATACCAGCAGGTGAAACACAGCCGCAACTCCGCACCACAGGGCTGCAAGGCGCGGGCCGGTGAGCGCCAGCGGGAACAGGCACTCCCAAAGGATGAAGGACCATGACGCGATGACCGCAATGCGGCGTTGACGGAACAGGCTGTTGTGCGGGAGCGGGCCATGGATGCCGCCATCCAGAAAAACGATGAGTATTCGGCCATCGCGCCATTCGGGCTGCAGCAGTTTGATCGCACCTGAAATGAAATACGAGGTGATCGCATGGATCGCGATGTACCAGAGCCCGGCTTTCCAAGCGAGCACTGCGCCGACGAAGGGCGTGGCCAGCTGGGCAATGAGCACGCCGGTGAGCGAAACCAGTGTCATGAAATCGCTGCCGCCATTGAATGCGCCGCGCCAGCGGATCAATATCAGTATCGTGCTGAAAAACAGGAGAAGGCTGCTTGCCAGGCTGACGCCCACATACAGGCTGGCCGCAGCGCTGGCGCGCAGTAGCAGATGACACTGATGCAGGCGTTCCTGATACAGCCTGTCGAAAGCGCGTTGCATCCAGCGGGGCGCATGGGCGACATCGTTCTTCTGCACGGCCCATTGCCACACGGCGGCGACATCGCTGAAATGCTGCAGACGCAGGAATTCGAGCGTCTGTATCAGCAGGCTGGTGGCCAGCAGACCCTCCAGCAGGCGGATGGTGGTGTAGAGATCCATGGCTTACCAGACGAGTGCCGGTGAGGTAAGCACGGCATCGCTGTCGTCGGGGATAGCGCCTATCGCCGGCACAAGACGCAACTGGAACTGGTAGGTGGCGGGCGAGAGTCCCTCGCACTCGATCAGCCAGCGTGCCAGACGCTGGGTCATCTGGTAGGTCACCAGCTGACGCGCGTCGGCATCCTCTGGCAATGCAGAGAGATCCGCACTCAGATGATCGACCAGATTTTGGTTGGCCAGCGTGAGATTCTGTCTGGGGTTGTGAAACAAGCTTCCCCATGACAGGTCAGCCCGGGGCATGAACATCACCCAGCCGGACCACTCGCCCTGGGCGCTCGCGCTGCGCCAGAACAGCCGTGGCTGGTGGCCGGCGCCATGGTAAAAGCGCCAGTTGGGAAAGAAGCTGCGCAGCAGGAACCACCACGGGCCCGTGATGACCTTGCCGCGCCGGGTTAGGCTCAGTGCAAGGAACAGAAAGTAGCCGCCAATCAGCAGCAGGCTCAGGTGGTTGACGGAGTCGGCCATGCGGCGTCTCGGTTTTTGTAATTAAGAAAGTTTAAAGTGACTATCGCCTGAAGGCCAGTCTCCCGTGAGATAAAAACAGCCCTTACCCGGCAGGCGAATTTTCGGCATGACGAGGGTATTTTTTCCGTCCTCATCCGACTGATTTACACTTACGGGTTATCATCTTCGGAGGTCTTGCATGGGACTGGCGCTGGAAGCCCGGCACTGGGTACTGTTGGTATTCGTTGCCTCGGCGCTGTATGCGCACCTGCGCGGCTCGGTGCGCTTTGGTCTGGTGCGCGCGCTGACGGATTTCACGGTGCTGATGGCGCCGGTCAATGCACTGATGTATCTGTTCTCACGCACGCCGCGCACGGCGTATATCGATCAGAAGGATTTCCCCGAACTCGCTGTGCTGAACCAGCATTGGGAAGTCATCCGCGATGAGGCCATGGCGCTGGCCGAGGATGGGCAGATCCGGGCTGCTTCTAGCTATAACGATTTGGGCTTCAATTCTTTTTTCCGCACCGGATGGAAGCGCTTCTATCTGAGCTGGTACGGCAAGGAGCTGCCGTCGGCTTCGGAGAAGTGCCCGAAGACCTTGGCACTGCTTAAGCAAATACCGACCATCAAGGCGGCGATGTTCGCTTCTTTGCCACCGGATGCGACGCTTGTTCGGCATCGTGATCCGTATGCGGGTTCGCTGCGTTATCACCTCGGGCTGGTTACGCCGAATGATCCCGATTGCTTCATCGAGGTCGATGGTCAGCGCTATCACTGGAAAGATGGCGAGTCGGTGATGTTCGACGAGACCTTCATTCATCATGCGGCCAACAAGACCGTGCATCAGCGGGTGGTGCTGTTCTGCGATGTAGAGCGGCCCTTGTGGGGTGCGCCGGTGCGCTGGTTTAACCGACTCTTCGCCCGTCATGTAATGGCGGCAGCCTCTTCGCAGAATGTCGAGGGGGAGGGCGTGGGGGTGCTCAATCGGCTCTTCAGCGGTTTCTATGCCCTAAGACTGAGGGCCAAGCAGATCAAGCGCCACCATCGCCACCTGTACTACGTGCTCAAATGGGTCGCCATCCTCGGTTTGCTCTGGTGCTTGTTCTGGTGACGCGGTTGGCCCGCGGCTGTCGTTCCTGTCGGGCGGTCTGGTGGACGTGATTTTCGAAGAAGTTTCTTATTTACAATTATTCTGAAAATTGCCAGAATGGCGCCGTTCCGGATTACGTTCTGTGCCAGTGATGCGAAAAGCCCTACGTCGGACCTCCGCCATCCTTGCCGTTGCGCTCGTCCTCGGGTTCGCTCTGACCGGCTGTGCCAGCCAGTCCGAGTTGACAGCGATTTATCTTGATCCCAATCACCCGAAGTACAGCAGCCGCACCTGCCAGAACAGTCTGGCTGCGGGCGAGCGACATAAGGACATGCGGGATGCCACCATGGTTGCCACGCCGGCGATCTTGCTGCTCTCTGGGGGGCTGTTGCTTCCAGTGGTGGCCGTCAATGCTGGACTGGATGCCGCTGATCGCATTGAGGCGTCGACGATGGCGGATAACTGTGGCGGCCAAGGACAAAATGCGTCGGACATCGCGCGGGACGTCGCTATCGGCGCCTCGGTGGGCGTGGCGACCGGGGGCCTGCCCAATCGATGAACCCCAACACGTTGGCCGTGCCTGCCCGGATTCACGACATTGGTTCACGAGGGCCGGTTCCCGATGGCGCGTGATACCACGGGTGGTCTGCGCTGGCATCTGCGTGCTTTTTTGCGCCGCAGGCACTGGCGCCTGACCACGGATCTGATTGCGGATTGGCTTGACCGTACCCAGCCTCGTCACGACGAACTACTGCTGATCGGTGGCAGTGCGGGTTGGATGATGTCTGGCCGCTGGCTGCAGCGTTTTCGCCGCGTAGTGCTGGTCGATATTGATCCGCATGCGGCACGACTGTTCCGCTTTAATCACGCACGCGCCTTGCAGCAGTCCGGCACGCAGTTTCAGGCGGTACAGCTTGACGCCATGCACGCGCTCGAAACGCTACTGGCAGAGCATCCTGCGGCCAGCGTGTTCTTTGATAATGTGCTCGGCCAGCAGGTGTACCGCGTACCGGCGCTGGATCTTGCCGAGCGCGCGCTTGAGCGCATGGCCGAACGACTTGCGGGACGTGACTGGGGTAGTGTGCATGATCTGTTTTCCGGGCCGGTTGAGCCGGGCCGAAGGCCATCGGAGCCCCAGATGAGCTTTGTGGCGATGAACTCCCCGCAAGGAATGACCGTCGATGGGCTGACGGGCACGCCGCTGCACAAGCGTTTGCTCGCGCAGGTGGGCGGCAGCGGTGAGTGGATGGATCACCTGACCTCGAATGTCTTCCCTTCAGGTGCCCAGACTCGCCTGATTGCCTGGCCTTTTCTTCCTCATTATGCGCACTGGTTGCAGGCGGGGTGGGTACCACCCGACGACCCAAAGGGGCTCAAGTGTTGAACGCAAAAGTCGATTACCTGATGGGCGATCACTTCGCCGGTACAATTTCGCCGTTACGTTCTCTTCCGAAAAGGCCAGCAATGAAAGTCAAGCTTCTGTCTGCATGGGTCGCCATGATGCTTGCTGCTTGCGCGCATGCCGGCGGCCCTGATCCGGAATGGGAGTACGAGGGCGAGAAAGGTTCTCGTAGCTGGGGCAAGCTTGATCCCCTGTTCAAGACGTGTGGCATTGGCAAGCGCCAGTCACCCATCAACATCGAAGAGCGTGAGGCCGAGCGCGGAGGGCTCAAGCCCATCCCCTTCAGTTACAAGGCGGGCCCTGGAGAGATCCTCAACAATGGCCACACCATTCAGGTCAACCTGACCAATTCCGGCTCGGCGCGCTTTGACGGATTGGAGTACCGTCTTGTGCAGTTTCATTTTCATACGCCCAGCGAGGAGAAGATCAATGGCATGGCCAGCCACATGGTGGTGCACCTGGTGCATCGCGCCGGGGACACCAAGCTGGGTGTCGTGGCCGTTCTGATCAAGTTGGGTAAAGAGAACGCGGCACTCAAGCCCGTATTCGACAATCTGCCTTCTATCGAGGGCAAGACCGTCGCGCTGGCCAGCTTCAATCCCGGGGATCTGTTACCCAGCGATCCGACCTATTTCGCCTACATCGGCTCACTGACCACGCCGCCTTGTACCGAGGATGTGAAATGGCAGGTGATGAAGACGCCGATTGAAATCTCTTACGCGCAGCTGGCGACATTCAAGAAGCTCTACAAGATGAATGCGCGTCATACGCAGGCGACCAATGGTCGGCGTGTGCAGATGATGATGCCGGATGCGGTGGGCGCGGGGTCCTCTGCGCCAGCCTCTGCTGCCCCGGCGGCGCCAACGGGCAAACACAGCAACCACTGAGTGACTCGACCCGCGCTCGGCAATGGGCGGCCAAGTGGGTCAGATCTTGTCCAGCGACTGGTGCAGCCGCAGGATTTTTTCTTTCAATTCCGGACGTGCGTCCATCAGCTCGGCATTGGGAATGAGCTGCTTGCGAGCGTCGGACTCTGCGGGGGGGATTTCGGGGGTGTCGATGGTGCGACCCGCCGGTAAATAGACCGCCGTCGTGACCAGGCTAATGATCAGCCAAAGTATCCATACGCTACCTGCCGGTATCTGTCCGAGGGCAGGCAGTGCGGCAAAATCACTGAGCCAGCTTCCCCAGTAGAGTCGCAGCCACCACAGCAGATTGCCCTGTGCGACAGATATCCAGAGGGATACCGCGAAGAAGAGCAACCAGTTGAGTGTCAACAGTGAGGAGGCGCGGCGTGAACGAACCTGTTGCATTCGCGCGTGATCCTCAGCCTTTCAGGGCAGACACCAGTTTGTCGCTGAGCGACTCGGCAATCTGCAAACGAAGCTTGGATGTCTCATGCACTTCCTGCTCACTGCGATAGGCAGAGACCACCAGCTCCGATGCCAGGTGTCGCACACTCTCGATTTCCTTGCCCAGAGCGACGATACGTTCTTCAAGCGCTTTTTTTTCTTGCAGCTTGGTACCAATCAGTTTGATCGCCGCATGCACCTGCGTCCACGCCTGCAGTCGGGGGTCGTTGATCTTCAGACTGTCGAACACATCCTGAATCGATTCACCCAGATTGACCAGTGCCTCTGCAGAATAGGCTTCATCGGTCAGCGGTTCTACGCGGGGTTCGATGCGTGCCTCCATGCGCGGATGGTCGGCGATCGACACCACCTCAGCCGTTTGCGATGTGTCAGCCTCGGCCCATCCGGTCTTGGGTTCAAAGCGCATCATGGTCGGTTTTGACGATGCTTTTGCCATATTCGAATCCCTTTATTAAAACAGCGTTTCGGCCTTGCCTTTTTCGATGCCGAGTGAGGCTCAAAAAAGTATTGAATAATCAAAAAATATTGATCTATACTCCGAGTTATATTATGGCAAAATTTCCCCCAAGGCAATATTTTCTTTGGGAATGTGCCTCAAAATCAAAGGCTTGCATCAAAATCAGAGGAATCTCATGAGCAAGGCACTTAGAATTCTCATCACCAGCCAAAAGGGTGGGGTCGGCAAAAGCACTGTATCTGCCAATCTTGCGGCCTATTTTGCCTATATATCGGGTAAAAAGACTTCTCTGATTGATTTTGACCATCAGGCCACGTCCGGGAAATGGGTGAAAAAAGCCTACCCGATCGGCATCAATTGCCAGACCGTTGACCTGCCAAATGCCAAAGGATCGGGTGTTGCGCTGCTAAAAGCCAAGGAGGCGCTGCGCAAATCGGTCGACACGATGGAAGTGGTGATCGCCGATCTCACCTGGGCCGACGTGCTGCCCCCGGATTTTCTCTTCGAGTTTGATCTCGTGCTGGTGCCGAGTTCGCTCTCGCGCGTCGAGTTGGACAGCACGCTGGAATTCGTGAATCGTTTCTCGTTTGTCTTTAATTCCCGTCTGCGCAATCCGCCCAAGCTGGTGATCGTTCCCAGTCGAGTGGACAATCTGAACACCTATGAGGGCATTTTCTCGAAGTCCTTCAATGCGGGCTTCTTCTTGTCGCCGCCGGTCATGTACAGCAACAGCGCCGGGGAGTTTTTCGGCAATGAGTTCTTTGTAATGACCTCCAATCAGGAGATTCGGGAGAATTTTCTCGACTTCGGACGCTCGATTGAGCAGCTCGGTCAGACCGAAGCCGACATCCGCCAGTCGTCCAAGCAAGCGGCACTGACCCACAAGGTGAGCGGTTCCATTCTTGATCGCTTCCGCGCGGTTCGTAATTCCACGCCCGAGCCGGTGCCGCGTACGTCGGCCAATGACGCCGAGCGGATGCCTGTGGCACGCACGCGGATCAAGGCCGCGATCCCGTCCTTTCTGATGATGGGCAGAGACGGCTGAGGATTTCCGTTCCCTGAGGACCTAGCGTCCCTCTGCGCACATCCGCACCTAGTTGTCTGAGCCTAGTGCGCTGGCTGTCTTATTTGCTTCCCTCGGAAGGCGGCTGTACGGTGCCGTACAAAAGGGCCGCGACCTGCGGGTTATCTGCCGCAAACACCTCCAGCAAGGCATCGACTTCGGCCGCCATGGTGGCCGAGTCTGCCGTACCCATCCATTGTGAGCGGTTGTTTCTGATCATGAGCAACTGATCCACCGAGCAGTTTTTTGCGCGCTTTTTCAGCCAGGCCATCGCCTGAGTGCGACGCTTCGCGGGATCATGCACATCAATACCGAGCGCGCGAAATTCCGCGACCACGCAAGGCGGGCCATCGGCCTTGAGGTTCTTGCGCGGGTCTTTCTCTGCAGTGAACGAAGCAGCGCTGTCTGGGATTTTGGCGTTTCCGGGTTGGGCCGCAGCCTTGGCGTCTGCGGGCTTGCCGTTGGCCGGTTGTTTTGCGTTCTTGTCCGCGGGGGCTGCAGGGGGTTTTGGCTCTCCCGTTTTTTGTTCTGCGGCTTTTTGTTCGCCGGGTTTGGCGCCTGCCGCTGGCGTGTTTTGCGCTAGCACGCTGCCAGCGACGAGCGGCATTAACAGGCTCAGGCATAAGGAAAAGGTGCGCATGGCTTAGCCCTGAATTAGCGCCGGATCAGGCCTTGGCGGCGGCATCCTGATACAGGATGGTGATGCTGATGCGGCGATTGCGCGGATCCGCAGGATTGTTTGGTACATAGGGCACGGTGTCCGCGACCCCTTCGATGCGCTGAAAACGGCTCTCCGGGAGGCCGGCCTCCTGCAACAGGCGCCGCGTGGTTTCTGCGCGCATACCCGACAATGACCAGTTGCTATTGGTGCCATCGTCATAGGCGAGGCTGTCGGTGTGGCCGCGTATTGCGACCTTGTTGGGGATCACTGCCAGTGATTTAGCGACTTCGCGAATCAGGGCCATGGCTTTGCCCTGCATTTTGTTGGTGCCCAGGCCAAACATCGAGAAGTCAGCTTTATCGATGACCTCGATGCGCAGGCCATCTTTTTCGCGGATGAATTTCACCTGATCTTTGATTTTCTCCAGTTCTTTGTTCAGCGACAGACTTTCGCGCACTTCTTTTTCCAGTTTGTCGAAGGCTTTCTGGTCGGCTTCCGCAGCGATGCGCTGGCGCTCCTCGGCTGAGAGTTCGTCCGGGTTTTTATCTTTGGTCTCGTCCTTGGTCTTGCCATCGCCGGACTGGGTGCCTGCCTCGGAGCGCGGTGTCTCGCGCTCGAACACGCTGGTGGTCTTGCCGGCATAGGGCATGCCGTCGCTGTCCATCACAGAAAAGCCACCCATGAGGCCGCCGGGCCCCGGACGCTCGCTCATGGTCACGTTGCTGTGCGAGGTCGGCTTGAAGTAGTCGGCAATGCTTTTGCGCTGGTCTTCGTTGGTCGAGCCTAGCAGCCACATAAGCAGGAAGAACGCCATCATCGCCGTCATCATGTCAGCCAGCGCGATCTTCCACGCACCGCCATGAGCGCCGGCATGGTCGCCGTCGATCTTCTTTTTCTTGACGATGGGCTCCAGCCCCGGCGCAGCCTCCGCGGCGGGAGCTTCGGCTGGCGGAGGCGGTGCACCCTCGGCGCCTTCGGCAGGTTTTTGTTCTTCGGCTTCCTCAGCCATCCTGATTTCCCGGTCAGACGATGAGACTGATAAATCGGCAGCAATCGGGGGAAATGAAGCGTGCGCAAGCGCCGCCAACCGTTTGCTTTCGGCAAGATCATACCGCACAATTTCTTAATGGCATCATTCCGACTGGTCGTTTGCTACTTCCGTGCGCCTATTGCCTCTGCCATGAACCGATTGATTCATCCCCTCCGGCCGCTAGGTTTGATGCTGGCGCTGACCCTGTGCTCGGCAACACAGGCCAGGACACCCGAGTCGCCCGATGCCAGTCCCGAAGCAGCGACGGCGCCCTCGCCCAAAACGCTGGTGCGCGCCAAGCGCTGGATGGTTGCCTCCGCTAACCCCTTGGCGACCGAAGCAGGCCAGTGGGTATTGAGAGCGGGTGGCTCGGCGGTGGACTCTGCGATTGCCATGCAGCTGGTTCTGGCGCTGGTGGAGCCCCAATCTTCCGGACTGGGCGGGGGCGCCTTCATGCTGACCTACGAGGCAGGCAGTCGGCGCGTGCGCAGCTACGATGGGCGCGAAACTGCGCCCGGCGCAGCCCATGAGGATCGCTTCATCGCCGATGGGAAACCAGTGGGTTTTATGGATGCGGTCAATAGCGGTCTGGCAGTCGGTACGCCCGGCCTGTTGCGCGTGCTGGAGCTGGCGCATCGCCATCAGGGCCGCTTGCCCTGGGCGCGCTTGTTCGAGCCGGCGATTCGCTTGGCAGAGCAGGGCTTTCCTGTCTCTCGCCGCTTGCACGCCCAGATCGAAGGTAACCGTGCGCTCTATGCGCAGGCAGCGGCCAGGGCCTATTTTTATCCGGACGGCCAAGCGGCACCCGTGGGGTATCTTTTGAAGAATCCGGTATTCGCCGAGGTGCTTCGTCAGGTGGCAGCGCAGGGGGCAAATGCGTTCTACCTTGGAGACATTGCCCATGACATCGTGCAGGCGGTGCGCTCGCATCCTCAGCCTGGCGATCTCAGTCTCGACGATCTCGCGCGCTATCGCCCGCTCGAGCGTACCCCGGTGTGTGCTCAGTACCGCAAGCTGGACTTGTGTGGGATGGGTCCACCGTCATCCGGTGGTATTGCGGTGCTGCAGATGTTGGGCATGCTTGAACAGCACCGGGTGGACGAGATGATGCCCTTGTCGCTGGAGGCGGTGCATTACTTCGCCGAGGCGGGGCGTCTGGCCTATGCTGACCGAGATCGTTATCTGGCAGACCCCGATTTTGTACGCGTGCCTGTCAGGGCACTGCTAGATCCTGGGTACCTGCGTCAGCGTGGCGCACAGATCGACAGTCGCCTCAGCATGGGCACGGCTTTACCCGGTGATCCGGTACGGTTTCTTGCATGGCGGGGTCGAGATAATGCGCCCGACTTGCCATCGACGACGCATCTGGTTGCGGTCGACACGTATGGTAACGGCGTCTCAATGACCAGCACGATCGAATCCGAATTTGGCAGCAAGATTTTTGTGCGGGGTTTTTTGCTGAACAATCAGCTGACAGATTTTTCTCTTTCGCCACGCGATTCGCAGGGAATCAGGGTGGCCAATCGTGTCGAGCCCGGCAAACGGCCGCGCAGCGCGATGGCGCCCATGATCGTAACCCGCAACGGCGAGCTGTATCTGCTGACGGGATCGCCCGGTGGCAGCGCAATCATTAATTTTGTGGCGAAGACATTGATCGGCGTGATCGATTGGGGCATGGATGTTCAGCAGGCGATAGCGCATCCGAATATGGGCAGTCGCAACCGCGACAGCGAGCTCGAGCGAGGCACCGAACTGGAAACCCTGGTCAGCCGCTTGCGTGACAAAGGTCACCGTATCAGCCTGCTGCCTATGCCCAGCGGTGTGCAGGCGATTATGAAAACACGTGAGGGTCTCAGCGGTGGCGCCGACCCGCGACGCGAGGGCGTCGCGGCGGGCGACTAGGGAGGAGATCACAACAACCTATTCGGTGGCGAGCCAGCATCGCTGTACGACATGGGAGCCTGCCACATCACAGGCTCGCAGGGATTTCTCAGAGGAGAGATGTGGCGGTGTTTACTTAAGCAGCGCCTCCCCAGGGGCCCGTGTCAGATTTCGATCTTCGTGCCCAGTTCGACCACGCGGTTAGGCGGTATCCTGAAGAAATCCGAGGGCTTCGCCGCGTTCTGCATCATCCAGGCAAACAGACGCTCGCGCCAGACGGCCATGCCGGGCAAATTGCTGGGTACGATGGTGTCGCGGGCAAGGAAGAACGAGGTATCGGAAAGGTCGATGGTCATACCGTGCTGTTGCTCCAGCAGCGACAAGACGCGATTAATGTCCGGGGTTTCCTTGAAGCCGTGCACGGCACGCACGACGAACACATTGCCGCCCAATTCGCTGACGGTGAGTCGCTCTTCGTCGCGCACATAAGGCACGTCCCAGATGGAGAGTTTGAGGAAAATCACGCGCTCATGAAGCACGCGGTTGTGCTTGAGGTTGTGCAGGAGCGCGACCGGAACGAAATCGATGTGCGCAGTCAGGAATACTGCCGTGCCCTCCACGCGATGCGGTGGGTGCGCGAGCAGCGCTGACACAAAATCCGGCAAGCGTATCGAATCAGCGATTACGCGTTCGCGCAACAGCCGCCGGCCCTTGTACCAGGTGGTCAGCATCAGGAAGCAGATCGCGCCGAGTCCGAGGGGATACCAGCCGCCATCTTTTACCTTGATCAGGTTGGCGGTCCAGAATGAGAAATCGACCACAAAGAACATCCCGACCAGCAGTACGACAAACACGGGCTTGATCTTCCATTCGTTGTACATCACGACCGCCAGCATGGTGGTGGTGATCATCATGGTCGTGGTGACCGAGATGCCGTAGGCGGCAGCGAGGTTGCCTGATTCTTTAAACTGGATCACCGTGAAAATCACCAGCGCCAGCAGCAACCAGTTCACCATCGGCATGTAGATCTGCCCACGTTCGGTGTCGGACGTATGGAGTATCTGCATGCGCGGCAAGAAGCCGAGCAAGATGCCCTGATTGGCCAGTGAGTAGGCGCCCGAGATCACCGCTTGGGATGCAATAACCGTCGCTGCGGTCGCCAGGATCACCATCGGCCACAACAGCGCTTGGGGAATCATCAGGAAGAACGGATTTTCGATCGCCTCTGGATGGCTTAGCAAGAGCGCGCCCTGTCCAAAATAATTGGCTAACAAAGCGGGCAGCGTGACCAGCAGCCAGGCGAGTCGAACAGGCTTGCGACCGAAGTGTCCCATGTCGAGATAGAGCGCTTCCACGCCGGTCACTGACAGCACAACCGAGCCCATGACAACGTATGCCAGCAGTGCGTGTTCGTAAATGAAGTTGGCCGCGTAGTAGGGCGATACGGCTTTCAATACCAGAGGGTTTTGCGCGATGTTTGTAATGCCAAACACCGCCAGCGCGCCGAACCAGATCAGCATGATTGGACCGAAAAGTCGGCCAACGGCTGCGGTGCCGTAGCTTTGTACGTAGAACAGGATGACCACAATGACCAGTGTGATGGGTATGACGTAGCGCTTGAGGTCGGGCGTGATCACTTCCAGGCCCTCCACTGCCGAGAGCACCGAAATGGCCGGCGTAATGACCGATTCGCCCAGCAGCATGCAGGCACCTAATGCGCCCAGCATTAGAAGGATTGCCGTGAAGCGGTGCCTTTCTGCGCGCGTGGAACGCATGGCCAGCGCCATCAGGGACAGCACGCCACCCTCTCCATTGTTGTCTGCCCTGAGCACGAAGACGACGTATTTCACCGTTACGATCAGAATCAGGGACCAGAAGATCATCGAGATGATGCCGAGCACCGCATCAGCAGAGTAAGGAATGCCGTGTTCAGGACTGAAGCATTCCTTAAGTGCGTAGAGCGGACTGGTGCCGATATCCCCAAAAACCACGCCGATGGCGGCCAGCACGAGAGCAGATACTGAAGCGTGTGCATGACTGCCCATACCAGTCACGCTAACGGGACGCATGATGGATGACTGCGAAAACTCCGGGTTGCTGATTGACACGTTAAATCCTGTGATAAGGGGGAAAGGGTCTCAGGCGATTGCGCTTGCCATGGTTCTGTTATTTTTTTGTATCGTCAGCATCAACAACGCCCTTGTCCTTCGACGGCGCCCTGACGTGTCTGGGTCATTGTGACGAGCAGCCTGACGGTTTGCTGACATTGGCCCGGCGACGGTGACGCCATTATCGCGCTTTATGGCAGCGGTCGGCTGACGACCACCGCGCCACGCAGCTTGCCTACGCTATAACCTGTCGCCTGATCTTGCGGATAGTCTATACGAATTTTTTCTGCCAGCGATGCGGGAATGTCCGAGGCACTGCCGTGGCAGGTGACGCACATCGGTTGCACGATGATGGCCCGTGCGTAGTGGAGTTCACGTTTGCCATTGCCGCTGTCGATGACTTTCCAGTACTCCATGGTGGCGGGTGCTTCGCCTTGTGAGAGCCGCGTCTCGAATTGCACAAGCGCTTCTTTTTGCCACCCGTTGGGCGTTCCCATCGCCGGGTTGCGTACCCGTGTGCCCACACGGGTCATCTGCGCACCATGCTTGGCGGAGAGCTCTCTGGCAATCGCGGGAGAGACTTGCTTGCAAACGCTGACGGCGGCCTCGGGCCCTTCAGAGGACATCGCTGATTTGAGCTTCTGGCCCAGCTGGGTTAGCAGTTCATTGGCCATGGCGCGTGTGGACTGCATCGAAGCATCGTCGACGCCCTCGGGCGATACGGCATTTTCTGCTCGGGCCGCAGTGGCGACTGCGATGATCATGGCCATGCCTAGGCGGGTGACAGAGTGGCGTAGTGTCATGACGGGCTCTCCCTATTGCTAGCGTAAGGACGGTTGTGGTCAGCGACAGCCCAGCAGCGGGCTGGCGGCATCAACGCGCAGCAGCAGATACAGCTTGTTGCGCGCGACAGGTGCCAGTGTCTTCAAGGCATCAAGCTTCGCTGCATGATCTGCCGGAATGATCACCCAGCTTGACGGATGTTTGCAGAGCAGTGCGCTTAGCTCATGGGTGGGCACCAGAACTTGCCGACCCAGCGCTGGCCTGAATTGCGCCGCATCGGCGAGTTCTTTAGGCCAGCTGTCATTCATGGGGGCACTCCAGTCGCTGACCACGGCCACGGGCTCCTGCAGCCCTGCATAGAAGGGCACATCGAAGCGGTAGGTGCGCACCAGGATCAATGGCTCGTCGGGCTTTGAGTTTTGGCGGTAAGCCTCGGCGAGCGGCTTGCTGGAACTCTCATCGCTGTACGTGGCTGCGATGATGGCGATGATGCAAAGGCAAGCGGACAGCATCAGCCAGACCACGCGCCAGCGTTCGCGCAGCGCCGCGCCGTGGACGACCCCCTCGCTGATCAACGCCATCAGCGCTGGCACGATGGGTAGCGCATAGCCAACCAGTTTGGATGAGGGGATCGAAAAAAATACCGTAATCACCACGACCCAGATCCATAACAGTCGCCGTAGGGCGCGAGTGCGGTCATTCGAGATCGGGTGGGCATTGCCGCGATCCAGCCACCAGCGTGCCAGCAGCCAGGGTGTCCAAGGCAGTGATCCGATGACCAGAATCGCAGGGTAGAACCAGGTGGGCATGGCGTTGTTGAAACCGCTCTGCGCGAAACGCTGGAAGTGCTGGTACACGAAGAGATAGTGCAAAAAATCCGGGAATTGCCGTTGCATCAGCACGAACCAGGGCGCGCCGATCAGCAGGAAGAGCACGGGTCCAGGCCACCAGAACAGCCTGAAGATAGTGCGCCACCGACCACTCGCCAGTAGCCAGAAAAAAATCACGCCACCGGGCAGGACAATACCGATCAGGCCTTTGCTCAGCAGGCCAAGGGCGGCAGCGACCCAGCCAACGGCAAGCTGCCATTGCCAGCGTTGGCCTGTTTCCATCGACAGCGCGGCATCGGCGGTCAGTGAGATCGACAAGCTGATAAAACCGGCGACCAGCATGTCATGGTTGGCGAACTGCGCACCGCCATAGAATAAAGGCGTGGTAGCCAGTATGGGCAGATACCAGCGCGTCACCTGTGCTGTCATCCAGCGTTTGAGCAGCCACCAGACACTGCCTGCGCCCAGCATGGCACCGAGCACAGCAGCGAGACGCGCTGCCCACTCGATGTTGCCGAACACCGAGATGGAGATGGCGGTCAGCCAGTAAAACAGCGGCGGTTTGTGGAAGTAAGGCAGCCCGTTGAGTGTCGGGGTCAGCCACTCGCCGGAGCGCACCATCTCCCACGCAACCCCCACATAGCGACCCTCGTCGGGCATGCTCAGCGGGCGCAGCCAAACGGTGGCGAGCAGCCAGAGAAGCAGTAGCACTCCGGTGATCAGTGGCTCTTGCCAGCGGCTGAGAGGCGATGCTTGCAGGGACAATGCGTCGGTGCTCGCAAAAGGGCGGTTGGGATGCATCGAGGCGGGCTCAGGTGGATGGCATGGGAGGGTGTCGGTTACCACCGGCCGATGGGGGCAAGCGAGACCGAATTGGCTGCAGATTATAGCCCCTGAATGAGCACCATTCACCGCGCACCCGTGTGTAGAGGAACGCTTTTTCCTCGGACAAACAGGGCGCTTGCATGGAAAGAGATCTCTCCCGGAAACTCGGTGCTGGGTGTTTGCCTCCCACGCTTGCTTAACATCATGAAGGGCGACCTTTTTTATTCGCGCTCTTCGATGACGCATGCAGGTCCACAGCATTCGATCCAGGCACGCGTGGGATAATCGCCTGCCCTGTGTTCTGTTGCCGGCGATCCCATGAAAACCTCACGACCAAGCACTGACGGCCACGATCCCGGCCGCTTGCTAAGCGCGCTGCGCTGCCATCTTGGCCGGCGCTCCGACAGTGGACTGGCGCGCGCGCTCGAAGTGCCGGTCGAGCTGATCCGAAAAGTGCGCAGCGGCGATATTCCCGTCACGCCTGAGTTGCTAATCCGGATGGAAGAAGTCAGCGGCTGGAGCGCTCGTGAGCTGCGTGACCTCATGGGCGACCGGCGACGCAAATTCCGTTTCGAGCAGGTGAGGAATTCTCCGGTGGGTGAGCTGATCTCTGAAATCTACGCAATCGCCGACGCCAAAAAACCGGTCTGACACGGCATGGCGGAAGGTGCGTGGGTCAGGACTGGTCCGCCGGCAGGTTGCAATCGCACCTTCAGAAAATGCAAATTGCCGGGGTGGGTCGGCTGGCACACAATGCCTGTCTTGGCCTTGCATTCCAACCCCCATGTCGCTATCCCCGCTATCGTCATCGCTATTGCCACCGCCAACGCTTGATCTCGACCATCTGCGTCAATGGGTGGGGCGTACCGAAACCCGTGAGGACCAGATCAGCCTCTCCCGCGTGAACGCGATGGCCGCGACGCTCGACCGCGACGATACCTACCGGGCTGGCGACGCGCTGCCGCTATTGTGGCACTGGTTGTTTTTCTGGGCGCTCAGTCCTGCATCGGGTGTTGGTGTGGATGGCCATCCGCAGCGTGGCGGTTTCCTGCCGCCCGTCACGCTGCCACGACGCATGTGGGCAGGTGGGCGCTTGTCTTTCCCTGCCGCGCTGCCCGTTGGATCAATAGCCCGTCGCGTCTCGCGCATTAAGGACGTGAATGCCAAGACAGGCAGCAGCGGCCGTCTTGCTTTTGTGACGGTGGCGCATGAGATCAGCGCGAATGGCCAGCTGGCCATTCGTGAAGAGCATGACATTGTCTACCGCGATAATCCCCAGCCCGGCGCGGCGCCTGCAGTGCCCCGGCCGGCACCGAGCGATGCCCACTGGTCGCAGACCGTGGCGCCTGATCCGGTGCTACTGTTTCGCTACTCTGCGCTGACCTTCAATGGTCACCGCATCCACTACGACCGCCGCTATGTGACCGAGGTCGAGGGCTATCCAGGCCTGATTGTTCATGGCCCGCTGATTGCGACACTGCTGATGGAGCTGCTCAGGCGAGAACTGCCCGAGCGCGCAGTGGCAGAATTCAGCTTCCGGGCAGTCAGCCCGGTATTCGACATTGACAGCTTCAGCCTCAATGGCAAGCTGGCCGACGATGGCAAGGTCGATCTGTGGGCAGCCAACGCCCGGGGTGAGCTGTGCCTGCAGGCCGAGGCCACACTGGGCTGATGCAGCGGCCCGGCAGGACGTCAGTCAATGATAAAACCGATTTAGAAAAACAAAGCAAACACAGGAATCACTATGCGACCGCTGGACGGCATTACCGTAATCACTCTTGAACACGCGATTGCGGCACCTTTCTGCACGCGTCAACTGGCCGACCTTGGCGCACGCGTCATCAAAATCGAACGTCCTGGTGTTGGAGATTTTGCTCGTGCCTACGACGAGCGAGTGCAGGGGATGGCGTCACATTTTGTCTGGACAAACCGGTCCAAAGAAAGTTTGACACTGGATGTCAAGCACAGCGAAGCCAACAGCATACTCATGCGTCTGCTGGCTGATGCCGACGTGCTGGTGCAAAACCTTGCGCCGGGCGCCGCGGCGCGCCTGGGCATGTCGTACGAGGCCCTGCATGACAAATTCCCGCAGCTGATCGTCTGCGATATCTCCGGCTATGGTGCCGATGGTCCTTATCGCGACAAGAAAGCCTATGACCTGCTGATACAAAGTGAATCCGGTTTCCTGTCCGTCACCGGTACGCAGGACGAACCATCGAAGGCAGGTTGCTCAGTGGCGGACATTGCGGCGGGCATGTACGCCTATACCAATATTCTCGCTGCGCTCCTACAGCGTGGCCGCACGGGTCAGGGCTGCAGGATTGATGTTTCCATGCTCGAGAGCATGGTCGAATGGATGAGCTTCCCGTTGTATTACGCCTTTGACGGTGCCACGCCCCCTGTACGCGCCGGGGCATCGCATGCCACGATTTATCCGTATGGTCCGTTCCCGGCCGGCGATGGCAAGACGGTGATGCTCGGTCTGCAGAATGAGCGAGAGTGGGTGGTGTTCTGCGATCAGGTGTTGCTGCAGCCCGCACTGGCCACCGACGCGCGCTTCATATCGAACAGCCTGCGCAGTGCCGCCCGCAAGGAACTGTACGCCATCATTCGCGAGGCCTTTGCCTCGCTGACGGCCGAGCAGGTGACCGAGCGACTGGAAAAAGCGCAGATCGCCAATGCGCGCCTGAATGAAATGCAAGACCTCTGGGAGCATGCGCAATTAAGAGCGCGTCAGCGGTGGGCCGAAGTGGCCTCGCCCGTGGGAGCGATTCCCGCGTTGCTGCCACCCGGTGCCTGTACGGGCTGGGAGGCGCGGATGGACGCGATCCCCGCGCTTGGCGAACACACCGAGTCCATCCTCACGACGCTGGGTTATTCCGCAGGCGCGATTGCGTCATTAAAACAAGAAAAGGCGATCTGAACGCCCCGGAGGTTCTCATGCATGCTACGACCCCTGCTGCCCCGATCTCTTACCTGTTTGTTCCAGCGACGCGCCCCGAGCGCTTTGACAAGGCGCTGGCAGCAGGCGCGGATCGCGTGATTATTGATCTTGAAGATGCCGTCGCGCCCGCAGACAAGGACCTGGCGCGTGACGCACTGGCCAACTGGCTAGCTGCGGGCCAGCCGGTGGCGGTGCGTATCAACAGCTCGGATACCGAGTGGTTTGCGCGTGATCTGGCACTGTGCGGGCAGGCGAATGTGGCCGAAGTCATCCTTCCCAAAGCGGCTGAGGTGGCCGACGTCAAGCGTGTCGTCCAGGCGGGCGCCAAGGCCGTCATGCTCTTGATCGAAAGCGCGCAAGGCATCGCGCATCTCAATGCGCTGGCTGCCTGCGAGAAAGTGACTCGGCTCATCTTCGGCACCATCGATTTCTGTGTCGACATGGGCATCGAAAACGATGATCGCGAACTCGATTACTTCCGCTCGCAGCTCGTGCTGGCCTCAAAGCTGGCCGGGCTGGATGCACCCGTCGATGGGGTCACCACGGCTATCGACGATGCCGCTGTGCTGAGCGCCGATATCCTGCGCGGCAAGCGCTTTGGTTTCGGCGCGAAGCTCTGCATTCACCCCAAACAGGTCGCGCCGGTGAATGCGACCTATCTTCCGCAGGCCGACGAGATCGCATGGGCGCGACGAGTCATGGACGCCGCCGGTGCCGCCGACGGTGCCGCGGTGCAGGTTGACGGCAAGATGGTCGACAAGCCTGTGCTGATTAGGGCGCAGCGGATTCTCTCAGTCGCACAGCGCGCGGGCTGATACAACGCCTTGGTGTTTGCCCCAAGGGGCAAGCGCTAACCCCTTGTTCCTGCGCGTTTTTCTGCGCCGCTTGCGATGGCGGGCGCCTCTCGCTTGCGCTCTGTCGGAAGGTCATGTATTCTGTATACAGAAGACAAAATCGGACGCACATGCCCGCGATTGCTCCCATTTCCCCCATTGCTGTCGCCCCTGACCTCGCCGAGCAGGCCTATCAGGCCATCCTCGAGGCGATCTGCGACGGCCGGTTTAAGGCGGGTCAGCGGATTACACAGGAGGCGCTGGCCGAGAGCCTGTCTGTGTCGCGCCAGCCGGTATTGCAGGCCTTGCTATTGCTCAAGCGCGATGGCTTGGTCATTGATGCTGGTGGTCGCGGCGTGATGGTCGCGCCGCTGACGCTGGATCACATCGCCAATCTGTATCAGGTGCGTTCCGTGCTCGATGGTCTGGCCGCGCGTGAATCTGCGCGCCGCCGAGCACGGTTGTCGCCCAAGCTGGTCACCGGCGGGCGCGAAGCCGCCCGAGGCAAAGATTTGCACAGCATGATCGAGGCAGATCTCGCCTTTCACCGAGCGATTTACGAAGCGGCCGGCAATCCAGTGCTGGCACAAAGCGCCGAGCGCCACTGGAGTCACATACGGCGCATCATGGCGGCGACCCTGAGTCAGGTCGGCACCCGGGCCGCGATCTGGGACGAACACGAGCGCCTGCTCTCAGCCATTCTCGAGGGTGACGATAGCGCTGCTCAGCAGCTGGCATTGCATCACTGCGAGAACGCCGGGCACGCGCTGGTGGCGCGCGCGGGCAGCCTGACAGCGCAGGAACAGCAGCAAGCCTGATTCCCTGAAACATCGACGGAAATAAAAACAAGCACTCAGACAGGAGAAATGCATGAAACTCACCCAGCAGCAGCTCGCGCAGTTCGATCGCGACGGCTATCTTTTCTTCCCATCGCATTTCACCCCGGAAGAGATCAAAAAGCTCACCGATGAAGTGCCTCACCTGTATGCACAGGACCGGCCCGAGAATGTTCGCGAGAAAGGCAAGACTTCCGTTCGCACGAATTTTGCGGCGCACATGTACAGCGAACCCTTCGCGCGGCTGGCGCGTCATCCGCGCATGGTCGAGCCAGTCGAGCAGCTGTTCGGCGAAAAGCTCTACATGCACCAGTTCAAGATCAATGGCAAGATGGCTTTTGATGGCGATGTCTGGCAATGGCATCAGGATTACGGCACCTGGCTCAATGATGATGCGATGCCCGAGGCCCGCGCGATGAACGTGGCGATTTTTCTGGATGACGTGAATGAGTTCAACGGTCCTCTGATGTTCATTCCGGGCAGCCACAAGATGGGCGCGCTGGAAGCAGGGCATGACACCTCCACTACCAGCTATCCGCTCTGGACCATCAGCAACGACAACATCCGCACACTGGTCGACAAGGGGGGCATCGTTGCGCCCAAAGGGCCGGCGGGTTCGATGATCATGTTCCACGGTTGCCTTGTGCATGCCTCCTCGCCGAACCTCTCGCCATGGAATCGCGTTGCGGTTTACCTGAGCCTGTGCACGGTATCGAACCATGTTCGCCGCTTCAAGCGCCCAGGCTATATCACGCACCGCGATTTCACGCCCATCGAATGCTTGCCAGACGATTGCCTGGTCAAGGATTACCCGGTTGATCTGCCCTGGAAAGATGGCACGCCTGCCTCCGAGCTGTACGGCATCCCCGACGGACAAGCAGCCTGAGGCCGGCATGAATCTCTACGCAAAACTGCAGCAACGGGCTGCCGCCGGCCAGCCTTTGCGCGTGGGCATGATAGGGGCGGGCAAGTTCGGTTCGATGTACCTCTCGCAAGTGCCGCGCACGCCCGGCGTTCATATGGTCGGCATTGCCGATCTCTCGCCCGATCGCGCGAAGGCAGCGCTGCGCAATGTGGGCTGGAAGGAGGAGGCTTTTTCCGCTACCTCGCTGGAGCAGGCGGCAAAGCAGGGCAACACGGCGATCATCGACAACGGCATGGCACTGATCACCTCGCCCCATGTCGACATCATCATTGACGCGACCGGTAATCCGGCCATCGGCATTGCGCATGTGCTTGCCTGCTGTGAGCACAAGAAGCATATCGTGATGGTGAATGTCGAGGCAGATGCGCTCGCCGGGCCACTGCTGAAACGTCGCGCCGACGAAGCTGGCATTGTCTACACGCTCGCGTATGGCGATCAACCCGCGTTGATCTGCGAGATGGTCGACTGGGCCCGCGCTGCCGGCTTCTCGGTAGTGGCCGCCGGCAAGGGCACAAAATACCTTCCTAGCTATCACGCATCCACTCCCGAGACTGTCTGGCAGCACTATGGCCTAACGCCCGAGGAGGCGCAGCGCGGTGGCATGAATGCGCAGATGTTCAACAGCTTCCTCGATGGCACCAAGAGCGCGATTGAAATGGCGTCGGTGGCGAATGCGACCGGACTTGCTGCACCGAGCGGACTGCGCTTTCCGGCAGTGGGTGTGGACGATCTTGCGCGCATTCTCAAGCCGAGGTCAGATGGCGGCATCCTGGATGTGCGTGGACAAGTGGAAGTCATTTCCAGTGTCGAGCGCGACACTCGTCCGGTATTTCGCGATCTGCGTTGGGGCGTGTATGTGACCTTTGCGGCCGACAGCGACTACGTAGCGCGCTGCTTCAAGGAATATGGCCTGCTGACCGACCCCAGTGGCCAGTATTCATCGATGTACAAGCCCTACCATCTGATTGGCCTTGAGCTGGGCATCAGCGTAGCCTCGGCTGGCGTGCGCGCTGAATCGACGGGTGCGCCGGTGTGCTGGAATGGCGATGTCGTGGCGACCGCCAAGCGCGACCTTGCGGCGGGCGAGATGCTCGACGGCGAGGGCGGCTTTACCGTCTACGGCAAGCTGCTGCCCGCGAAAGAATCGCTGGCCCTGGGAGGCTTGCCACTCGGACTAGCCCACGGTGTGAAGCTGGTCAAGCCCGTGAAGGCTGGCGCGGCGGTTGGTTGGAGCGATGTGGCCTTCGATGCGGACGCACCGGCAGTCAGGTTTCGTCGCGAGATGGAGCGGGTGTTCGGCGACTAGGTCAGCGCTGAATAATTAAACACTGCAAGCTTGCTCGTTTAGGAAATAGCGGCGAGCCTTTGGTTCGGCAGGCTCCCGCGTTGCACGGCGATGCTGGCGCGCCGTTGTGCAAGGCCATTCAAGCCAACCAGCGGTGGGTCGAGGGGAATTCGACCGACCGCTGGCGGTAGTCTGCGGTGAGATCCGTGTCAGATGGTCAATGCCAGGGGCTTGTCGACATCCAGATCAAGCCGCGCGGCGATGGCCCGCATCTCGGCTGCCGTTTTGCTACTGGCATACACCTCGCACAATGCGGTGTACGCGATCCATTTTGCATCGACCTCAAAGAAATCGCGCAGACTGGCGCGCGTATCACTTCGACCGAAACCATCAGTACCCAGCGTAACGTAACGCGCGGGTACGTAAGCCCGAATGCTCTCTGGCACGGCACGGACATAATCTGATACTGCGATCACCGGTGCCGTGCAATCTGCCAGCTGGCTCGTGACCCAGGCCTCGCCGCCGCTCTGCTGGAGGCGCCGTGCGCGCTCGCTGGCAATGCCGTCGCGGGCAAGCTCCGAGAAGCTGGTGACGCTCCAGACCTCGGTGCGCACGCAGAAAATACCCTCCAGCAGATCGGCTGCCGCCATCGCTTCTTTTAGCAAGGGTCCCGAGCCCAGCAGACGGACTTGCGGTTGCTGGCAGGGCGATACGCAGTACATGCCGCGCAGGATGCCCTCGCGCACACGCTCAGTGGCTTCTGGCATGCTCGGCTGGGCTTCGTTCTCGTTGGTGACCGTGACGTAATAGAACACATCATCATTACGTGCCAGCATGCGCTGCATGCCTTCGTCGATGATCACTGCCAGTTCATACGCGTAGGCAGGGTCGTACGATACGCAGTTGGGAACAGTCGCCGCCACCAGATGACTGCTGCCATCCTGATGCTGCAGACCCTCGCCGCCCAGCGTCGTGCGACCCGAGGTCGCGCCGATCAGAAAGCCGCGCGCGCGCTGGTCAGCGGCAGCCCAGATCAGGTCACCGATGCGCTGGAAACCGAACATCGAGTAGTAGATGTAGAAGGGCAGCATCGGCAGGCCATGAACGGCATAACTGGTGGCGGCGGCCGTCCATGACGAGATGGCGCCGGCTTCGCTGATGCCCTCCTCGAGAATCTGACCATCCTTGGCTTCGCGGTAGGCAAGGATGGAGCCAATATCTTCCGGCTCATAGAGCTGTCCTTGTGCGGAATAGATGCCGACTTGCCGGAACAGATTTGCCATGCCGAAGGTGCGCGCCTCATCGGCGACGATCGGCACGACATGTTTGCCCAGCTGGCTGTCTTTGAGCAGGTTGCCCATCATGCGCACGAGCGCCATCGTGGTCGACATTTCCTTGCCGTCTGCCTCGAGCGCAAATTGCGCGTGCGAGCTCAGCGGAGGAACAGGCAGCGAGCTGCCGGCGGTGACCCGCTGCGGCAGGTAACCACCAAGTGCCGAGCGGCGCTCAAGCAAGTGACGCATTTCGGGACTGTCAGGAGCAGGTTTGTAGAACTCCAGCTGATCAACCTGTTCATCCGTCAGTGGCAATTTGAAGCGATTGCGAAATTCGATGAGATCTTGCCGCTCCAGTTTTTTC
Organism: Oxalobacteraceae bacterium; assembly: GCA_900299005.1. GTDB lineage: Bacteria > Pseudomonadota > Gammaproteobacteria > Burkholderiales > Burkholderiaceae_D > Pernthalerella. The sequence continues at coordinate 11,597 of OMID01000027.1, read as the reverse complement.
TGCTGGTGCGTGGTCATTTTTCCCTGACCGGCAGCACCCATGCCAAACCCTTTTTTTGTTTGTGCAAGAATGACGGTCGGTCTGCCACGATGATGATGTGCCGCGTGATACGCCGCAAAGATCTTTTTCAGGTCATGGCCACCTCGCTTCAGACGGTCGATTTCTTCATCGGTCAGCGTGGCACCGATGGCCTGCAGTGCGGGATTTTGTCCGAAAAAATGTTCGCGATTGAACGCGCCATCGTGCGCGGCGAACGTCTGTAGCTGACCATCCACCGTACGATTGAGCGCGTCGACGAGCTCGCCGCTGGCATCGCGCGCGAACAGCGGGTCCCAGTCCGAGCCCCAGAGGAGTTTGATGACATTCCAGCCCGCACCACCGAAGATCGTTTCGAGTTCATCCACGATATGTCCGTTGCCCCGTACCGGACCATCGAGGCGCTGCAGATTGCAATTGATGACAAAGACCAGATTGTCGAGTTTCTCTCGCGAGGCGAGCGACAATGCGGCCAGCGATTCGGGTTCATCCATTTCGCCATCACCGAATACCCCCCAGACCTTGCGTGGCTGCGGCTGCATGAGTCCGCGATGCTCGAGGTAGCGCATGAAGCGCGCCTGGTAGATCGCACTGATCGGGCCAATACCCATGGAACCGGTCGGAAACTGCCAGAAATCAGGCATCAGCCACGGATGGGGATACGACGACAATCCCTGGTGGCCAAGTGACTTCGCGGTGATCTCCTGACGGTAGTGCGCAAGGTCATGCTCTGTCAGGCGACCCTCCAGAAATGCGCGCGCGTAGATTCCCGGCGCTGAGTGCGGCTGGAAGTACACCAGATCACCGGCAAAATCGTCGCTGCGAGCACGAAAGAAGTGATTAAACCCGACTTCAAACAGATCAGCAGCCGATGCATAGCTAGCGATATGTCCGCCTAGTTCACCATGCGCGCGGTTGGCTCGCACCACCATGGCCAGTGCATTCCATCGCAGGATGCTGGCGATGCGCTCTTCCTTATCCACTGCATCCGAGCCGCCGGGGTAGGGGGGCTCTTCTGTCGCGAGGATGGTATTGACGTAGGGCGTAATGCGCGCATCGCGCCAGTTGAGGCCTCTCTCGCGGGCGGCTGACGCCAGTTGCGAGAGCAAAAAGCGCGCGCGCTCGGGGCCTGAGGTCTCCAGCACCGATGCCAGCGCTGCGATCCATTCGGCGGTTTCTTGTTCATCGACATCCAGGGGGCGTACCAGATGGTCAGGCGTGCTCATATCCATAGGGTGTTTTTGGCAGGGTTTTCATGCCATAACGTTACGATATTCAGCGCAGCAGGTGCTGCCGAAAAACTTCGCCATCGTCAGTGTTTACGGCATAAAATGCTTTAAATAGATTTTTTGGAGAACTTTTGTGTTTGAAAACCTCGATACAACAGATCTTAAGCTGCTGAGGTGGCTGCAGCAGGACGCCAGCCTGACCAATGTCGAACTTGCCTCCCGGGTCAGCCTCTCGCCCTCGCCGACCCTCTCGCGGGTGAAGAAGCTGGAGAGCGATGGGGTGATATCGAAGTATGTCGCACTGGTGGAACCGCACGCGCTGGGATTGAAGGTGAATGTATTCGTGCGGGTATCGCTTGAAAAGCAGGAGGCGGCAGCCTTGGAGCGCTTTGAAAAAGCTGTCAGTCATTTTGACGAGGTGATGGAGGTCTATCTGATGACCGGCGATGAAGATTACCTCCTGCGGATTGTCGTGCCAGACTTGCAGGCACTGGAGCGTTTCATTCTGGAGAACCTCACACGAATACCAGGAATCAAGAACATCAAATCAAGCTTCGCACTCAAGCAGGTGAAGTACAAAACCGCCTTGCCCATCAGCGGCACTTTGCGCTGACACAGGGTCAATCGCAGAAATTTTGCAGCGTGCCATCAGCGTTGTTGGGCCTCAAGATAAACCCTGGGCACGAGATCAGAATTGCGGCGACTTCAACACTCGCATGAGGAACTTATGGAACAAGAGAAAGTGCAGATGATGCAGCGCTATGATCCGGATCATCTCCTGGCTTCGCTGATCGGAAAGCTGAATCTGAAGAATGATGCCGCGCTCTCCCGCGCACTCGAAGTATCGCCCCCCGTCATCAGCAAGATACGACATCGTCGGTTGCCCGTGACAGCGTCTCTGCTGATACGGATGCACGAGGTCAGTGCAATGTCGATCGCCGAGTTACGTCAACTCATGGGCGACCGGCGCGGTAAATTCAGAATCAGTGACAAGCACTTCAAGCCGAAGGCTAATCCCGGCCGATAAGCACCAACAGCGGGACGTGCCGGCACCCGACTGGCTGGTACGTCTCACGCATCTCACGCATCTTCCTCATTTCCTGCGTCCCCCGCAACTCCGCCGCCTCTCGCGCCTCAGGAGGGAGCTGACCGCTTCTCTTGACAGCGCTTGTTGCTGCGCGCTGTGGTCAATTTCATACGCAGTCGCTGGTCCATCTGGCACGCATTTCAATTCGAGCTGGGTAACGCAATTTTCATCAGATTAGACACCCAACATCGTAGTTGATCCGGGTAGTCGCCGAGCAAGCTGGGCGTCATCAATCGGCACCTCCCAGTCGAACCCCATTCATGAAAAAGAGGAAAGGCAGATCACATGGAAGATAGTGAGCTGGACAGTGTGCAACGTAGGGTTAACCAGTGGTTAAAAAATTTACCGGGAGGCGAGGGAAATCTGCAACTGGATATGACAGGGAATTGCTATCTTGTGACCGAGCAGGGCATCAATTTGGTGGTCTCCTGCGGGAAGGGAAAACGTCAGTTGATCTTGTTGTCCGAATTACTGAATGTTCCCATACCACTTAGTGCACGACAGTACGAAGAGGTGTTGGCGATTAACTTAAATGTGGAATTCACTTCAGGGGCGCAAATCTACTTTGATAAACGAGCCCGAGCGTTGGGGCTTCTGTTTTCGCGTGATATCGACACCATCGATGCCATCAGCTTCGGCAATATTATCGCGAACTTTATACACATCGGAACGGAGATGAAGGAATTGTTGGACGCTATGGTGTTCGGGGATTCGGGAAGCCTCGGGTTTCAAGTATTTCCTCATCAACTGACACAGTCTGGTGATGCGCATTCATGGAGGTCTGCATGAAACCCATTTCTGTGGCAAAGACATTTACACCGACCGAAGTCACGTCTGCTTCCGTTGAACTTCTTGGTAAGGAAAAAGAATTTTCTGTCGCAAAGAATACGGGAATGCTGCAATCAGCAGCTATGCAAACGGGTGAAAAGAGTAGCTCGATGGCGGAAGCCACCACCCAATCTGCAAGGCTGACGGCAGTTGCCTCGCCTCCCAGTCTGCGGGACTATGGAACACCCAATCCCAAAACACGCTTCGCCCAGCATCTGGACCCCGTGGCGAAGTTCAATGAAGTGACTGATCTGGGCTTGCCTAATGGGACCGCAACACAATGGAAGGAATTCGAGACGGCTAAATTGAATCGACCAGATCCGGCAAGCTATCTGGATACTGAATTCATGAAGGAACATCTCGCGATGTTTGATGAAGGCGCAGTCAGTTTTATTACGACGACTTCCCTTAGAAAATACACCGCTGGGTACAACAAATCTGAGTTTCATGGTCGATCTGATGGTTTATTCGTGTTGCCGGCAAAGTGGGCGCGTGAAATGCTGAAAGAAGTCAGTGGCGACCCCTGCGTGAGTCGCCATCCCGAGGGTTCGCGGGAGCGCAAGCTGGCATTGATCGGAACAATTGAGCGCAGGATGGGAATCCCGGCGGGTTTTTGGAGCAAGATGTCGGATGAAGAAAATCCGACCAAAGATACAAAAATTCGCCTGCACGAAGATCTCTTTGCTGTTTTTATTGAGAATCCCAAAAAACTCAACCTTCGTTTCTCTGCAGGTACGGAGGCAGGAGCCAACATGGAGTGGCGCCCCGGTGGGTATACGCCGGCCGGAATTCCCGAGGCCTGTGTCGACAAAGTGGCCGCGAAAGATGGCTTGCCGATTCCTATTGAGGGCTTGGAGCACGTACTGAGTACGTGGCAAGAAGTACATTATTCAGGAAAGGAGTCCACGGGATGACGCCAGAAATTATCAAAGAAGAAGCAGGTCGATACGCATTGATCAAAAAAGATGAGCGTTACTATGCGAGCGTCTTGTGCGGTACCTCAGCCATGTACACACTCAATATCCCGATTACCTCCGATCAGGCAAGAGAAGTATTGGGCAATGAGAGTCTGCTGGATCAATTAGTCGGAGAAATCGCATTTGCACCAAACCGCTATCTTTCTCAGCACGTCGATCTTCATGCGTGATTGATCTTCATGGTCTGGGTGCAGTGGTGGCCGCAATGCCTCGTGATATTCAATGTTTTGGGGGCTTCTCGAAACACCTCTGCAGGAGTTTGCAGGGGATTGAGACGCCATCGAGTACGCTGGTGATGGGCAATCCGTTTTTCAGGTCTGGGACGAGGCACCTGACGTGAAGCGCTTGAGGTCATGCGGCGTATTGATATTCACAAAGGCTGCCTCATCCGAAAAATGGGCCTGCGCATGCGCTTGCTGCAATAGCCAGCCAGTCACCTTGCGGCCGCCGTTGCGCAAGTAAACCTCCAAGGATGGCAGCAGGGTGGTTTTCATCAGGCAGAACACGGGGTGTAACTCAGGGCGGCTGTGCTCTCCGGTGACGACAAAGGCAAGATCGGCGGCCGCGAGTTTCATTGCAAATGCAAGACGCTGAGCAAGATCTCTCGGAAACGCTGGCGAGTCGCAAGGCACTGTCAATAGGTAAGGCGTCTTGCATTGTCCAAGCCCGGCATGCATGCCGGCGAGCGGTCCGGCGTGTTCATTAGTCTCATCCTGCACCACCGGATAACCGAACTGAGCGTAGGTGGCGAGGTTACGATTCGCATTGATCAGTACTGACCCCACTTGTGGCGCCAAACGCTGAATGCTCAGGCAGGCCAGCGTTGAATTCTCCATGGGCAGCAAGCCTTTGTCGATATGCCCCATGCGGGTACCAAGCCCACCTGCCAGCAGAAGGCCGGTGATTTGTTCTCGCGGAATGCTGGTAGTGGGCATGATGCGCTTTCCTGGCGATTGGCCCAGGGCAGGTGTGTGGATGCCACTCGGGCTAGAGTCCATCGCATCATACCCGGTTATCGAAAGACCCTGGCGCTGCTGTGATTCCTCGGTCGTCTGTCCCTCCGGAGGTTCAAAAAGACGACGTTAGTGCACCACCCAGTACGTCACCTAGTGCACCACCTAGTGCATTACTCATAAAAAACCAACGGTAATAAGCCCTACAGTAAGGGCGTCAGTGACACCCTAGGAAGGGAGTCGCCATTCAAGCTGACGCTGCTGCAACAAAATCTCAGGACCGGCCAATTATTCTTCGCGCGAAGCTTGGTCTTTAATGGAGTTTTATAGGGAGACTGCAGTGAGTATTCCGGCGAATTCACCTGTCGGGCAACCCCAGGTACCAACGACAGCACCGCCAGCTGCTGCGGCAGCCGTCGTGAGCAAAACGAACAGTCCGGGCACCCCCATTTTTTCTCGGCTGGATGTCAATACCCTGGCTGCCAGCCTGCTGGTGAAGGGGGTCTTTTATTTCGTTGATGTATCGAGGGGAAAACAAACATCGATCCAGCAACCAGCGAGGCAACAATCGCTACTGCAGAGCGTTCATATTCAATACAAGAAAACGATCAGCGATACCCTGACTTTATTGGCGGGTGCAGCCACGCCGCAAGCTCGTCCGTTGGTAACTGCGGTTAAAAATATACTAATGAATAGTGCGATGGTTCATTCTCGCATGAACGGCAGTTCTGTCAATTTGGCTTCATTTCTTGGAAGTGCGATCAGCGGTGCGGTGTGTGGACTGTTCAGCTCAGCGCTATTTTATAAAGGTTCAGGCATTAAAACAGGTGCCGACTTCGCGCTAAAAAATATGAGCGTTCGTCTCGGGAATCCAAAATTTTTTCCTAGGTCTCTCGAAGCTAGTTTGGTAAAGGCAGCTTTATCGTTAGTTGCGGGTAAAGTGATCGGTGAGTTGATAAATCATAGGGCAGTTCAGCGTCCAGAAACCGCAGGCCATCAGATGACCGGGTCTGACAGAAAACATGTCAATAGACTGTTTTGGAGTATTGCGGGTGTTGGGGTGGTCGGAGCGCTCATATCATTTCCCGGCGTAAAAGAACAAATTGCAGACAAGCTCTTGGGCACCTCATTAGAGGAAAACGACTATAAACGATTATTACAAGCAGAAGCTATTACCACTGATCAATCGGTGCTTGCCGATATAAAAGGGCTCCTGCCCAAGGCAGCACAGTTGGCTGCTCAAGCAAAAGCCATTCGTCATGAAATGCCGCAGGCCATGTATACAGTTGGCACAGCGCTGCTGCTTTACACTGTGTTTACCAAGACATTCAACAAGGCAGATGTAGAAAACGAATTCATGAGATCTCAAGACTCAATCAAAACGAGGAATACCCATGCAAACTGAACACACTATTTCCGCTTCAGATATGCAAGCCAGCCTGCCTCCTGTCCTTGAATCCGGCAACGATACCCAGATCAATCTGCTGATGGAGTTTGACGCCATGATTGGGCGTATCTGCACTTCATTAAATCTGCCTGTGGCTGACCAAGCTGCCGTGATTCAAAACCATCTTATGTTGATTGACAACATACTAGTTGCCTTGGAACTTGAAGAATGGTCTGCCCATGTCAAGATGTATCTTGACGTTGGCCTGCCTCTTACGGCTCATGAGGAAGATTTGCATGGCATGCTGTTGGATCGACAGGCCAATTTTCCGGCGCCATTCATGATGGCGGTTGCGCGTAATCCCGATACCAAGAGAATCATGCTACTTGCGACTGCGCCGATCACACTCGATGCCGAATCTGATCATGTGGTATTGACCGCGCTGACCACTGCTGTGCTAACGGTTAAAGGCTTGCGAGAGGAATTGGGTTTGGTGGGTGAGTCGCCAGAATAAGTACCTATCGCGCCAAGTCGCTCGCGACGTTGTAAATGACTGGCCTTACGTCTGTACGGTCTGCGCTAGTGTCGCCTTGCCATTAACCTGACGAGGCAGCTTCTCGTACATAAAGTACCGATCTGCCGGCCGCAAACGTAGTTATCCCTGCAGCGCATCACGGGGCTGCTCGCTTAACCAAAGGCTTCTATCAGCGTGAGTATTCTGCCGGTGTCGGAGGCATCATAGCCAGGTAATTGATTGACTGCCTCACGGAAGCTGTCAGAGCGCAGCACTGACATCAGCTGCTTCATCTGGGCTTGTCCGAGCATCTCGGCGCTCACTGCAAAGAAGTAGCGCTCTCGTATCAGCGGGATGAAATCCAATTTGAAACGCTCGGCAGCCGTCTGCACGCCAAAGCCGACATCGGCCATGCCGCTGGCGATGAAAGCGGCGACTGCCGAATGCGTGAATTCGGTATTTTCGAAACCGCTGACTTGCGACGGCAAGATGTTTTGCTGAGCCAGCATCAGTTCAAGCAACATGCGCGTGCCAGACCCCGCCTGCCGATTCACGAACCGTACTCCCGCTCGCGCAAGGTCCGCGATGGTCCGGATGCCATGCGGGTTGCCGGCATTGACGAACAGGCCTTGTTCGCGCACGGCCAGATGAATCAGTTTGTGGGTCTTTGCATCAAGCCAGCGCCGGTAGCGTTCCATCGCGCGCGCCTCGAACTCACCTAAGGGCACATGAAAGCCGGCCAGGTCTGACTCGCCACGAGACAGCGCGGCTACGGCATCGCTGCTGTTGCGGTAGCGCAGATCAATAGGCAGACCCGATTCTCCAGCCTGCTTGAGGAAGGCGGCGACGGCAAAGCCGTGGCTGGCATCTAGCCGTGTCATGGATACGGTATTGCCTAGGGTTTTGCCCAATTCGGTTTCCAGCTCCGATGCGAGGCTGTCCAGCGTTGGCGAAAGGCGTGCTGCAATGCGGCGATCCGCCCAGATCAGTTTGTCTGCCAGCGGTGAGAGCGAGGTTCCGCGGCCACGTCCTGTCTGCATCAGGCTATGCCCGAACAGGGTTTCGGCCTCGCGCAGCAGGCCCCAGGCGTAGCGATAAGACAGGCCAACCGTTTGTGCAGCGCGGGCAATAGAGCCTGTCTCTTCAATGGCGCGCAGCAGCGAAAGCAGAACGGCGGTGTCCAGCGCGCTGCTCTCGGCTCGACGGATTTCCCAATGCGGACTGATCCTGACTTTGAACATTCTGAACGCTGGTGTATTGCGATTAGAATAGCGACCGGCGTCTTCCCGGCCGAACACGACCAAGACTGTATCAGAGCGATCGTTACCCGTGCCGGGGGCGATGAAAATAACCGATTGAGGCCGCCATCCGAGGGCACCCAACATTCAGGAGGGGCTATGGGCTTGTTTCGACTGCCGGATCTGCTGGCCAAAGAGCGCACGATTGCAGGTCCCGGCTTCAATCGCTGGCTGGTGCCACCTGCGGCGCTGGCGATTCATCTTTGCATCGGCATGGCGTACGGTTTCTCCGTGTTCTGGAAACCTCTGGGCAGTGCGCTGCTGGGTCCGGACGGTACGCCACTGCCATCCTGCGCGGCCGGCGCCACGACGTTTGCCGACAAGCTGGCGGGTACCGCTCGTGCCTTGTCTGCGACCGATTGCAACTGGACTCAGTTCGATCTGGGCTGGATGTACACGCTCTTTTTTGTGGTGCTCGGTTGCTCAGCCGCCATCTGGGGTGGATGGCTTGAGCGCTCGGGTCCGCGCAAAGCGGGTTTTGTCTCTGCAATTTGCTGGTGTGGCGGGTTGCTGATTTCGGCACTGGGGGTGCATCAGCATCAGCTATGGATGATGTGGCTCGGCTCGGGACTGATTGGCGGCATAGGCCTGGGCTTGGGTTACATTTCTCCGGTCTCGACATTGATCAAATGGTTTCCCGACCGCCGAGGCATGGCAACAGGCATGGCGATCATGGGTTTTGGTGGCGGCGCGATGATCGGTTCTCCGCTGGCGACTTTGCTGATGGCCAAATTCGCGAGTCCCGGCGACCCCGGTGTCTGGCAGACCTTCCTGGCGCTCGCTTCGATTTATGCGGTGTTCATGTTTGCCGGCGCTTTCGGCTACCGCGTGCCTGCTACCGGATGGAAACCAGCGGGCTGGGAGCCGCCTGCGGCGACCGAATCCTCAGCGATGATCGCAACGAATCATGTGCATCTGCAAAATGCCCACAAGACCCCGCAGTTCTGGCTGCTGTGGGTGATTCTCTGCATGAATGTCTCAGCAGGGATCGGTATCATTGGCGCCGCCTCGCCCATGCTGCAAGAGACCTTTGGCGGCGCGCTCATCGGACAACCCGAGCTCGGCTTTGCTGATCTCAAGCAGAACAAAGAACTGCTTGCCGGTGCGGTGGCGATCGGTGCCGGCTTTGTCGGGCTGATCTCATTATTCAACATCGGTGGCCGTTTCATCTGGGCTTCTTCGTCGGATCTTCTCGGGCGACGTCCCACTTACGTGATTTTCTTCGTGCTGGGCATTGCGCTGTATGTGTTGGCCTCTGTGGCCGCCGGCTGGAAATCGCTGGCGATTTTTGTGGCGTGCTTCTGCGTCATCGCGTCGATGTATGGCGGGGGCTTTGCGACCATTCCGGCCTATCTTGCTGACATGTTCGGCACGCAATTTGTCGGTGCTATTCACGGGCGCCTGCTGACTGCGTGGTCTACAGCGGGCATTCTCGGTCCCGTGGTTGTCAATTACTTGCACGATATTCGACTTGAGCAAGGCATTCCGTTTGATCAGATTTACGCTCCCATCTTTTACGTGCTTGCCGGGTTGTTGGTTGTGGGGCTGCTTGCCAACTTGCTGGTTCGCCCGGTCGATGGTCGTTACTTCATGAGTGATGAGGAGCTGGCGCAAGAAAAACAACTCGCTAAGGAGCGCTCGCTGGCCTCGGAAAAGGAGGCAGATCATGAAGCATCGGACGAGGCATCGGAGTCTTCCGTCGTGCTGTTTGCCTGGCTGGCTGTCGGGATTCCACTGGCCTATGGGATCTGGGTGACACTGCAAAAGTCAGCGGTGCTTTTCAAGTAGAGGCTTTGTTTCTGAAAACCTCTCCAGATTGGTTTAGACTTTCGAGCCTGATCATCAGGAGAGGCAATGAGTATTACCTTAGAGGCAGTTCGCGCCGCCTTGGCGGCTGTTATCGACCCAAACACCGGCAAGGATCTGGTCAGCAGTAAATCCGCCAAGAACATCCAGATCAGTGGTAGCGATATCGCACTGGATGTGGAGCTCGGTTATCAGGCAAAAAGCCAGATCGACCTGATACGCAGCAGTGTCATTGCTGCGCTCAAGCCTGTTCCGGGCATGGGTCAGATCAGCGCCCATGTGTTCTCGAAAATCGTTGCGCATTCCGTGCAGGCCGGCGTAAAGCTATTGCCAAATGTGCGCAACATCATTGCGGTAGCTTCCGGCAAGGGAGGGGTCGGTAAATCCACGACAGCCGCTAATCTGGCGCTAGCGCTGGCGGCGGAAGGCGCTACGGTCGGACTGCTCGATGCCGATATTTATGGACCCTCGCAGCCGATGATGATGGGTGTGTCGGGCAAGCCTGAATCACATGATGGCAAGACCATGGAGCCGCTGGAAAATCACGGCGTGCAGATTGCCTCCATTGGTTTCATGATCGATCCTGATCAGCCCATGGTCTGGCGGGGTCCCATCGTGACCCAGGCGCTACAGCAGTTACTGGAGCAAACCCGCTGGCGCGATCTGGATTATCTGGTCGTCGATATGCCCCCCGGTACGGGCGATATTCAGCTCACCCTGTCACAGAAGGTGCCTGTCACGGGTGCTGTCATCGTCACCACGCCACAAGACATCGCACTGCTTGATGCTCGCAAAGGCCTCAAGATGTTCGAGAAAGTGGGCATACCCATTATCGGTATCGTAGAGAACATGAGCATGCATGTCTGTAGTCACTGTGGGCATGCAGAGCCCATTTTTGGCGAAGGGGGTGGCGAGAAGATGTGCGCTGATTATGGCGTTGATTTTCTGGGTAAGTTGCCGCTGGCGATGGCGATTCGTGAGCAGTCTGATTCAGGCAAACCGACGGTTGTGGCCGATCCTGATGGAATGGTCGCGCAGATCTACAAAGAAATCGCGCGCAAGGTCGCGGTGAAGGTGGCTGATAAAGCGAAGGACATGACGAGCAAGTTTCCCTCGATTGTGGTCAAGAACGATTGAGGACGAGTGATGCGGGTGAGCCCTTGACTGGGTTAATGCCAGCGCAGACATGGATCCCGGCTTGCGCCGGGATGACGTGTGGGCGGGGAGGTGCTTCGTTTCTATGGCAGAGCACGCATGGACATCGACTGTCGCCGGGACCGGCGCTGAAAAGTTAAGGATTCCGTGAACCGTCATCCTGACGAAAGTCAGGATCCATCCTCACGCACCAGCGTCAACCTACAAGGAGACAGCCCCACAAACCCGTCATCCTGACGAAAGTCAGGATCCATCGCCGCGCACCCGCATCAACCTGCAAGCAGACAGCCCCACAAACCCGTCATTCTGACGAAACTCAGGATCCAT
>OMID01000026.1 GCA_900299005.1 Oxalobacteraceae bacterium | reverse complement strand
CGGAGAGTGAGCCAGGATGGATCCCAGCTTTCGCTGGGATGACGGTTTTCATTGTGCGACGCCGTGTTGCTTGTTGTTGGACGTGGGATGTTTGCGTTTTGCTCCTCGCTACTCACCGCTGTGCCCTTGCACTTCCAGCCCCGCCATCCCGTTTACATCGCCATCCCAGCGCGCCGGAGAGTGAGCCAGGATGGATCCCAGCTTTCGCTGGGATGACGGTTTTCATTGTGCGACGCCGTGTTGCTTGTTGTTGGACGTTGGCTGTTTGCGTTTTGCTCCTCGCTACTCACCGCTGCGCCCTTGCACTTCCAGCTCCGCCATCCCGTTTACATCGTCATCCCAGCGCATGCTGGGATCCACGGCCGAATCAAACACTGCCGATATCCATCAAGCCCTCAACCATAGGCCCCACCGGTCAGCCACAAGTCAAAAGCTCGAGCGATGACGGTGAGTAGCAGCGTCGTGCCGTAAAACAAATTGAGCACCATCATGAAGGGCACCGGCCAGCGGGTATCGGTGGATGCTTCTGCTTCGGGGTTGTAGCGCTCGTCCCATTTTTCATCCGGCATCAGGCCGATGACAAAAGTCTCGATGCTGGCTACCAGCATCGACAGCACTAGGGGGGCCGAATACCAGAGTAGCGGTGAGCCTGGGCGCAAGGTCATCAGGATGATGCTCGCTGGCAGGCTGGCGGCATGCAGCCAGCCCCATCGATCCGCGATGCCATGTAGATAAAATCGATGAACGCCAAACATCCCAAGCAGCAAAGCAAGCAGAGTGGCGTAGGTCTTGTTTTTGTGAGGAGAATGGTCCATGAGAAACGGTGAGCAGGCATTTACCTGCAAAATTGCTAACAAAATGCTGCGCGTACGGAAAAAGCCATAACGAACTAACAATTTTTTGAGGCGCCAGGGTGCCCCAGGTTGGTGTGGGCCACAATGGCTCTTTCAGCGCCATGACACCCGGCTTGTTGTCAGAGGGTGAAAACCGCTATAATCTCAATCTTTTTTCGTCTCCGTCCCCTTTTGCCGAGAAGATTATGGTCGTTATTCGTTTAGCCCGTGGTGGCGCCAAAAAGCGCCCCTTCTATAACATCGTTGCCACCGATTCGCGCAACCGTCGCGATGGTCGCTTCATTGAGCGCATTGGCTTTTACAACCCGATCGCGTCCGGGGCAGCCGTGCCTTTCAATATTGACGAAGCCCGTCTAACTTACTGGACAGGCGTGGGCGCTCAACTGTCGCCGACAGTTGAGCGGCTGGTCAAGTCGAACGGCAAGAAAGCTGCCTGATTTGACGGTGTCGGGCAGTGCCGGAATAGCGGTTCCCGACGATCTTGTGCTGGTAGCGCATGTAACGGGCGCTTTCGGCATTGCAGGCTGGGTGAGGCTGCGCCCGTACTCCGAAGAAGCCAGTGCCCTATTTCATGCAAAAACCTGGTGGGTGGACAAGCCCACACTGCATGATGTGGACGTAATGCAGCTGCGAGCGCAAGGCGAGGATGTCGTCGCCAGGCTGATGGGCATCGGCGATCGCGACGCTGCCGAGGCCTTAAAGGGCGCAACCATTCAAGTGCGCCGCGCGCACTTCCCGCCGTTGGAAGATAACGAGTTCTACTGGGTTGATCTGGTCGGTCACACAGTGGAAAACCTCCGCGGTGAATTGATGGGCGAGGTGTCTGGCCTCTTGGACAACGGCGCACATCCGATACTGCGCGTGTCATTACCGGCGGCAGAAGGACAAAAGAGCTCGGAATTGCTGATACCTTTTGTTGAGCAGTATGTGACAGAGGTTGATCAGACAGCAAAAAGAATTACAGTGGATTGGGAGCGGGATTACTAGCCCAAGACACGAGGGACAGACAAAGAGGGGGCGCGCATGCAGTTTGATGTAGTTACGCTCTTCCCCGACATGTTTACGGCGTTGACCGCATCGGGCATCACGCGGCGTGCGTTTGAGCAGAAAAGATGTGAGCTGTCGTTGTGGAATCCTCGCGATTTCACCTCGGACAATCACCGGACTGTGGATGACCGGCCTTATGGTGGCGGTCCCGGCATGGTGATGATGGCAGCTCCGCTGGAAGCCGCGATCAGCGCGGGGCAGCAGCGTCAGGTTGATATGGGTTTGCCAAAGCCTCGAGCGATTTATCTTTCGCCGCAAGGTAAACCGCTGAATCACCAGCAGGTGATCCGGCTGTGCCGGGAGCAGGGTCTGGTGCTGCTGTGCGGCAGGTATGAGGCGGTGGATCAGCGTTTGCTGGAACGGTGCATCGATGAGGAGATCAGCCTAGGCGATTTCGTTCTCTCCGGCGGTGAATTGCCGGCGATGGCACTGATGGATGCAGTGATCAGGCAACTGCCCGGTGTGCTCAATGATGATGCATCGGCAGGTCAGGACAGTTTCGTGAACGGACTGCTCGACTGCCCTCATTACACGCGTCCAGAGGTGTATGAGTCGCAGGGCGTGCCTCCGGTACTGATGGGGGGACACCACGCGGAAATAGAAAAATGGCGTCGTGAGAGGGCTCTGGAGTCCACGCAATCCAAGCGTCCCGATTTGCTGCAAAAAGCGCGGGAAGCGGGATTCCTCAGCAAGACCGACGAAGCCTTTCTGGCACACTTGAACCAGACGGATTCAATGAAAATACAGAAGTAAACAGTAGTAGAGAAGTGAATAGCAACACCGCAGTAAGCAGCAGCACCGCAGTAAAAAGCCGTACCAAAAATTTTCGATTAACCCCATCCTCTGCCGGGCAACAATTTCGCAACAGGCGCCGTCATGATGGTCTAGGAGCAAACCATGGATCTGATCCAGCAACTCGAGCAAGAAGAGATCGCCCGTCTGAGCAAGAATATCCCCGAATTCGCCCCGGGTGACACGGTGATCGTCAACGTGAATGTCGTTGAGGGCAACCGCAAGCGCGTGCAGGCCTATGAAGGCGTTGTCATCTCGCGCCGCAACCGTGGCCTGAATTCCAATTTCATCGTCCGCAAAATCTCCTCAGGCGAAGGCGTCGAGCGGACCTTCCAGCTGTACTCGCCGCTGATCGCGTCGATCGAAGTCAAGCGTCGTGGTGACGTGCGCCGCGCCAAACTGTATTACCTGCGCGAGCGTTCCGGTAAGTCCGCACGTATCCGCGAGAAGCTGCCCACGCGACGTTCTACCGAAGCCGCAGCGGAGTAATACCCCCTTGCGACACACCGGAAAGGGCACCTTGCGTGCCCTTTTGTTTTTAAAACCCGATGAAGACTTATTTCGATCCAACGCTTGCCGACATTGAAGTCGGTGTACCGGAGCCCGCAGTGCCCTTGTCACGCCTGAATCCCCAGTGGCTGCGGCAGCGATTCAGTGCGCCGCCCCGGTGGTCGCCGGAATTTTGCATGGATAACAGCAGCGACGAGACCGATCGGCCTCTCGTCGCGGCTGCCGTGCTAGTGCCGCTGGTGGTGCAATCGGACGAGCTCCGACTGTTGCTGACCCAGCGCACCGCGCACCTCAACGACCATGCTGGGCAGATCAGTTTTCCGGGTGGCCGAGTCGACCCAGGGGATGAAGATAAGGTCGCTACTGCTCTGCGCGAGACAGAGGAGGAAATCGGCCTGCACCGCCGCCATGTCGAGGTTATTGGTACTCTGCCTGAGTACGTCACGGGCACTGGTTTCAGGGTCACGCCGGTGGTCGCGCTGGTTCATCCGCCATTTGAACTGAGTGCCGATGAGTTCGAGGTGGCCGAGATCTTCGAGGTACCCATGGCTTTTCTGATGGATGGCGCCAACCATCAGCGTCGTCATGCCATTCTTCCCAGTCGCCCGGGCCGACGGAGTTTTTATGCGATGCCGTTTGGGGATTATTTCATCTGGGGGGCGACCGCAGCCATGCTTCGAAATTTGTATCATTTCCTTCGTGCCTGAGTTGGCTATCCGTCTGGCGGGTTGTGCCGCTGTCGGCCGGCCACTTGAAACCCAAGGATTTCCGGTGGTTTTGCGCTCCGGCCGTTAGTCTGCATCGCCGAATTCGGTCCATCCAGCCCTTCTGGCGGTTTGATTCCCGTCATCCGCTGCGTTATCGTATGGGTTGCTGCTTTATCCCAACCCTGAGATGACTCTTTTTTCCATCCTGCTGGTGCTTCTGATCGAACAGTTCAGGCCGCTGCGTGCGGACAATCCTGTCTATGCTGGGGTCAGAACGTTTGCCGCGCGCGTAGAGCACAGCTTCAATGCGGGTCAGCCCGACCATGGTCGCATGGGGTGGCTGGTCATGATGTCCGTGCTCGTGGTGCCGGTGCTGCTCGTCTACTGGTTGCTGGCGCTGGTGGGACCCCTCGCACAATTTGCATGGAGCGTGCTGATTGTTTATCTCACGCTGGGCTTTCGTCACTACAGCCATTACTTCACCGCCATCCAGGCAGCCCTGAATGACAACGACCTTCCCGAGGCTCGCCGTCTACTGGCTGAATGGACACGGCAGGACGTGCGCGATCTCGACGTCCGTGAAGTCGCCCGATTGTCTGTTGAGAATGCGCTCATCACGACGCATCGGCATGTGTTCGGGGTGCTCCTCTGGTTGCTGTTGCCTATAGGTCCCGCCGGCGCAGTAATTTATCGCGTGGCCGAGTATCTGGCGCGCAGCTGGAACAGCACCGAGATCAAAGACGAGGTGTTTGGCGCTTTTGCGAAAAAAGCCTTTGATCTGATCGATTGGCTGCCAGTGCGTCTGACTGCCATCGCCTTTGCCATCGTCGGCAATTTCGAGGATGCAGTTTATGCGTGGCGCAATTTTGCGCGGCGCTGGAGCAGCGAGACCACCGGCATCATTCTCTCGGCAGGTGGCGGCGCAATGGGCGTCCGGCTCGGTACACCCGCAGAGTATGCGCCCGGCGTGCCTGAGGTTGATGTCACTGCCTATGATTCATCGGGAACCGATGTCGAGATCCTGCCGGGCGAGGAACCTTCCCTTCGTGCCTTGCAAAGCACGGTCGGACTTATCTGGCGTGCGCTACTGCTGTGGATACTGATGCTGCTGCTGGTCTCAGTGGCTAATTGGCTGGGCTAAACGCGGATCTCACTCGATCTCTGCCGGCATTGCTACGTTCTGGCCGTTTGTTCCCTTGGTTTGCCACACGCCACCTTGCCATTCATCGGACGTTACAGCATCAACATCTTCATTGTCATGTCTTTCTTCGATGTCTTCACCACGTTAGTCCTCGTGTGGTGCTCTGCAGCGGCTGTATTTATTACCTAGTCTTGGGTAAGATAGCGGCGAGAGCTTGCATCGCATATAAGCAAGGCATGTAAGTACGCCTGTTCACTGACTACCATCCCTCTTCCCCACGAAAGTCTGGCTACCTGATGGCTCTTCCGAGTCCCCAATCTTCCACCGAAGCGACCGATTTCATCATTCAGGGCCTCACGAGCAAAGGTAAGGCTTTTCGCCCAAGCGACTGGGCAGATCGCCTCTGCGGCATCATGTCGCGCTTTCACCCCAACGCCGGCAGTGGCTACGATAGACATCTTCATTATTCACCCTATGTTCAGCCGGCGCTGATCGAAGGCGTCCGCTCTGTTCTCGTTGATGCCAGACTCCACGCGATAGAGCCCATGGCCTACCAGTTCATGCGATCTTTCGCCAAAGACAATGACCTCACGGTCATTGAAGCCTGTGTGCTTACTGAATCGCGATGCTAGGGAAACGCTGACGAATTCAACACTGCAAGATTTCTCCTTTGGATAATCGCTGCAAGCTTCTGATGTGGCAGGCCCTTCATCGCACAGCACTGCTGGCTCGCCAGAAAACGGGGTTTTCTTCAGCGTCTCCCCGGGTACCGGTTTAAAAAGTATCAGTAGGGTTGCCGCGTTTCTATACCGCATGCGCCACTCCGCCTGAACAGCCAGCGCTCCACTTCGTGGTGCTCAGCTTGCGGGAGTTGTAAATCGCCCGCTTGTGCGATGTTCGGCTTTCATCAGAGGATTGTTAGGGATGACCTAGCAATCCCTGCAAGAGCTCCCTGCATGGAGCAAGCTATTGCTGCAATTCATGCCAACACTCACCTCCGCTTCATGCAAACACCACGATACCTTCCTGGGTTCACCCTGGTCGAATTGATGATCGTCCTCGTGATTGCCAGCGTGCTGGGTGCAATGATCTATCCGTCTTACCGTGATCACGTAATCCGCGCTGCGATAACTGAGGCAACCTCAGGACTCAGCCTGTATGCGGCGCGGCTGGATGAGTACTACCTTGATCAACGCAGTTTCAAGAATGCGCAGAATAAATGCGCGCTTGATGCGCCCCCAGCCGGGCAGTTCAGTTTCAGTTGCTCCACCGGAGGCGACGGACAGACCTTCATGCTGACGGCCACCGGTGTATCAGGTGATCTCGCATCGTTCTCCTACACGCTTGACCAGAGTGGCAATGAACGGACAATTGCCTTGCCGCTCAGCTGGGGTCGTGTGCCCGCTACTTGCTGGATACAGAAGCGACAGGCTACCTGCTGATGGTGTGTGGGGGGAAGCGCATCGCAGGCATCACGATGATTGAAATATCCGTGGTGATCCTCGTGCTGGCGGTAGTGCTGACGCTCGGTGTGCCATCGATCACTCGCTGGGCGCGCCAGTCAGAAATCCGAAGTAGCGCAGAGAGTCTGCGCAGCGTGCTTCAAAAAGCGCGTGCAGAAGCAATCTCACGCAACACGCGAATAACCGTCACGATCGGCGAACCAAGCGGACGCGCGCGCTGGGTTATTGGCTGCGTTCGGATAAGTGCACTGTGTACGGCAAGCTTACATCAGCAGCACGCTTCTTCCGATAGCAATATACGCTGGGGCGCTGCAAAGTCTCCCGAGGCTGCTGATCTTTCAACGGCACTGGCATTCGGCGCCGGGCTGCCTGGCAGTGTTGATTTTTTCCCGTTGGGTGATGCACGCAGAGTCGCCAGTGGTGACGACCTCACCCGTATCGATGTGATGCACGCTGCTGATCCTACGGTGGGTCGGCTTATCATCCAGATCGATAGCGCTGGCAATGTCAGGATCTGCGACAC
This sequence comes from Oxalobacteraceae bacterium, assembly GCA_900299005.1. GTDB lineage: Bacteria > Pseudomonadota > Gammaproteobacteria > Burkholderiales > Burkholderiaceae_D > Pernthalerella. Next base: position 15,879 of record OMID01000026.1, on the reverse strand, counting down.
TAAACTGCCTGCGCTGGATAACCGGGGCTGCCACTAAATGATGCAACCTCGCGCAATGAATTATTTTTCGCCGGCGGCGATTCCTTGGATCTCTGATCCATTTGATTGCAACCGGTGCCCCCGATACCAGCGATACCGACAGCGGGGAAGCACCCTGCTGGAGGGCCTGCTAGCGGTCGTCATTTTTTCTGTTGGTTTGCTGGCGATACTGAGTTTATTGACGGCATCCATCGCCCAGACCAGCAATGTCCAGTTCCGCAGTGAAGCCAGTTTGCTGGCCAGCGACCTGATCAGCCAAATGTGGACTGGCGATCGTTCATTCAGTGGTATCTATAGTCGATTCGGCAGCATCACGACAGAGGATTACCGGCGCTGGCTGAGTCAGGTGATGCAGCGTCTGCCAGGCATCAGCGCTACCGCTAATCAACCGAGTGTCACGATAGACAGCAACCGAAATGTGACGGTAATCCTCTACTGGCGCGCGCCCACTGACAACGAGAGCCACCAGCTGAAGTTTCAGGCACGTATTACGGACTGACGCGCATGAGCGCTAAGCGCATGGGGCATACAACGGGTATTGGCCTGGTCGATCTCATGGTTGGGCTCTTGATAAGCCTGATCGCAATGCTGGTCATAATCAAAGTGGCCATTCTGTTCGATGCGCGCAGGCGCTCCACGACAGGGTTCGCTGATGCACAAATGAATGTGGCCAGCGCTACCTTGCTCATGGCAAGAGATGTGCGTATTGCCGGGCAGGGGTTCGGGTCACCGGATAGTCTTGGCTGCCACATACTGCATGGCAAGGCGAAGCTGGGCGGAATCGCGCTCTTACCTGTCGAGATCATGAATGGCGAATCCGGGCAGCCTGACCGCTTGCGCATACTTGCGAGTGCCACCGTACAAATCACGCCGGCTGCAACGCTGATTGCGGATCACCCAGCGAGCGCCATCACCATGCAACTTGATAGCACGCTGGGCATTTCGCCATCAGATCATTTGCTGTTGCAGGAGCCCGCCAAACCGTGCGCATTGCTGGGAGCGACCGGCGTGCCGATGGGTGGTTACCGCGTGAATCACTCGCTACTGTCCGTGTCCGGCTTGCCGGACTATACCGCCGGTGCTCGCGTGATCAATCTCGGGGCACTTCATTTTGTCGAATTTTTTGTCGATGCCAACGATTATCTGCAGGTGAATCGCTATCTTGTTGCCAGCGATGAGTGGCATTCGTCAGCCATGGCGTCCGGGGTTGTCAGTTTGCAGGCACAGTATGGTTTTGATATGCAAAGCAGTACGGCCGCCAGTCCGAAAGTCACGCACTGGAGCGATACCATGATCGATGCTGACCTCGACAATATCGTAGGTGACAATGGCGACTTGCGCAGACTTATTGCGGTCAGGTTGGCGATTGTTGTGCGCAGCGCAGAGCGCAATGATCGGGGTTGCGATGCCTCGTTGCCACAATGGATGGCTGGCAATGAAGCGACGGGGATTCTGCAACTGACCAACATCCCGTTGGCGCACATAGCCGACTGGCGCTGCTATCGCTACCGGGTGCTGCAGACTGAAATACCCTTGCGTAACCTGCTCTGGAGTGACGTATGACCCGGCAGGTATCAGGTGCAGGTCTGGTGGTCGCGCTGGTTATGCTGGTGTTGATGAGCATCGGTGCGATCAGTCTGGTGCGCACTGTCAGCGCAGCGCGAATGATCGCAGCAAATCTCACCTTTCGGCAGGCCGCCGTCATGGCATCGGACGCAGGAACCGAAGCCGCGATTGTCTGGCTGAACGATCAACTGACCAGCGCCCGTCTTTATACCGACCAACCCGGGAATGGCTACTACGCCAGCGTGCCGCCAGGGCTTGATATTACTGGCCTGGGCCTGAGCGGTTCAGCAGTGGGTATCGATTGGGATGACGATCGGTGCAGAGCCGCAGCAAGCACCAGCTGCGTCAAGGCTGCGCCGCCTCTAAGTGTTGATGGTGCGGGCAATGCGATTCGATATGCCATACACCGATTGTGCCGCGCGGCCGGTAGCCCGCAAGCCGGCAACAATAGTTGTCTGATGGCCGGCGGCACGCCAAATGCCAGCACCAAACGCGGTAGTTTGAGTTACGGTGAGTCCAGTCGTTTCAGTGTGAGCCAGGGTGTTTATTATCGAATTACAGTCAGGGTACGCGGCCCCAGAAATACGGTGGTGTATACCCAGACGCTGATTCACTACTAAGAGGTCCTATCACAATGCCGCTGGCCGTGTTAGAGCCGCCTTGCCGTACCTCTGTACTGTCTGCGGCGTCCCCGCTTTTCCAGCGACCACGCTGCTTCGCGGCGCTCATGTTGATAGAGCCTCTGAGAACCTATCTCGTTCGGTGTGGGGAGCGTCTTGCCCCGTTTTTTTGAGCTACCCACCGTGTGGGTACTTCTCGTCGAGCTGGTCTGATTATGCGAACAGAAAATTTCATGCGCTCAGTCATACATGTCCTTTTCAAGCTCATCCTGTTGGGCTTTGTCCTTCTACTGATGTCAGTGAATTCACGAGCAGCTACCGATCTTGCGACCGCGCCGGTGAATTTTCTGGTGTCAGCCGCAGTGAAGCCAAATCTTTATTTTATTCTCGATGATTCGGGCAGCATGGCCTGGAGTCACGTGGGTGACGAAGTCACGAAGCGGGGTTATGAAAAGGCGATTGGTTATCGCAGTCATCTCTGCAACAAGATCTACTACAACCCCGCAGTCACTTATCCGCTTCCCATCAAATCTGACGGCAGCTTCTACCCGGCGCAGAGTTTTACCAATGCTGCCTATGATGGATTTCAGGCGGGCTCGATAAAAATCGATTTGTCACAGAGTTTCATGCCCTGGAGAAGTTACGATTCATCGCCCTCCGTCCCGGCTAACACCACGACAGCTACCTATACATCGGATTGTCGTTTACTGGATCAGGAGTGCTCTTCAAAAGAGAGTGGAGATTATCCCAATACCCCCGAGCCTGCTTACTATTTCGTGTTCAAGGGTGCAAATAGTTCGCGTATCGGTGACGGCTCTGTGGTGGATCCTTGCCTTGACAGGCCGCCTTCAGCGAACTGGCAAAAAATCACCGTCAGCAGCAGTTCGGGCTTGCGAAATTCGGATGAGAGAACGAACTTCGCCAACTGGTTCAGTTACCACCGAACACGTATGCTCACTATCAAAACAGCACTGGGAAGGGCCTTCCGTGATCTGGATGAGCAGTTTCGGGTAGGTTTTTCTACCATCGGTGAGAATGGTGTCAGTGAATTCTCTGCCGAATTCCTCAAGATTGCCACCTTTGATGCCAATCAGAAGAACAAATTCTATACCAAAGTGTACGGCATCATTCCCGCATCAGGCACGCCTTTGCGCGCGGCCTTATCCAAAGCGGGAAGACTGTATGCAGGCAAATTACTGACGGGCACTGATGATCCTGTTCAGTATTCGTGTCAGCAAAACTTCACCATACTGTCATCTGATGGTTATTGGAATACCAGCGCAGAATACGGAAACTTTGGTCCCATGCAGATCAACGGTACCAGCAATGTCGGTGATGCGGACTATGGTCTGCCTGCGCCGATGACCGACGGCAGTTTCGCCAGTGCCCCTGTGTATGCAGCGAAGATAACGCTGTTCAAGGAAGACAGGCCCAGATCCGGAAAAATGACGATCAGCAGCATCAAGGTGGGAGGGGTGGAGCTGATGAGCAAGACCGCTGAGGTGGATTCCCCGCCGGATCGTGAGATCGGGGTGTCAAGGCTCGCCGAGCGTGTTGAAACCTTTTTGAGTCTTGCCGGCTATCGTGCCATTGCACTTGGACCAGACATTTATGTGATTGCCCCAAGATTGTTCACCGCCGCGACCCGACCGGTGGTGACGCTGAGTGGCGCGGTTAGTGCGGCCATCGGCACCTTCGGTCCCATCGACAGCTCGTTGAGGCGATCCAATACGCTCGCCGACATCGCTGCCTATTATTTCCAGACTGATTTGCGACAGACCGCTCTGTCGAACTGTGGCATCAATAATGTGTGCCCTGACAATGTGCCCGTTCGTGACGGCCTTCCTGGTGGCAGTCATCAGCACATGGTCACCCATACCGTCGGTCTTGGTGCATCGGGCGTTCTGGAGTATCAGGAAGATTATGCCGAAGCCGGCCATGGAGATTTCCGTGACATCGTCGATGGCAAGCGCGGCTGGCCAGATCCTATCCTCTTTAATGGTCCGGAGCGCATTGACGATCTCTGGCATGCGGCTGTCAATGGTGGTGGACGTTATTTCAATGCGTCGAGCCCGGAGCAGATCGCAAGGGCGCTCGCAAAAACGCTGGCCAACATACGATCTACGGTCGGCGCTGCTGCTGCTGCCGCGACCAGTAATCAGGAGCCTGTTGAAGGGGATAGCCTGCTATTCGGAACACGTTACCGCAGTATCTACTGGGATGGTGAATTGGAAGCGCGGCGCATTAACCTGGGTGATGGCAGCACCAGCGTGAGTTCTGAATGGTCGGCCGCAACAAAACTGGATAACAAGGTAAGCGCAAGCGCCGATACTCGCACGATATGGCTACAGTCAGACAGTAACGCGTCAACCCTGAAACGCTTTGTGTGGAGTGAGCTGAGTGCGACCGAGCAGAATTATTTAGGCAGACTTTGCGACGATCCGCAAAAACTGTCGCAATGTGCCAATCTCACAAGTGCCGAAAAAACGGCAGTGACCGGCGAGCGTCTTCTGAATTATCTTCGTGGTCAGTCTGCTTTCGAGGATCGTCTGGAGAATTCTTCCCGATTTTTCCGGCAGCGAGAGCATGTGCTGGGTGCGCCTGTGAACGCGCAGCCCGTCTATGTGGGTCGCCCCGCGTTCCGTTACGCCGATGATAACTACGGTGAGTTCCGGGATAGCCTCATGGCCAATCGCAAGGGCATAGTGTACATGGCTGCTAATGATGGCATGTTGCATGCTTTCGATGCTGCCAGCGGTGATGAGCAATGGGCCTTCATACCCGCTGGGGTGTTGCCGGGTATGTATCGCTACGCGGATGCGAGATTCAGTCAGAATTTCTCCTTCCTGTTGGACGGCAGCCCGGTAGTGGGAGACGTCTGTCCTCTGGCCCTTGGCTATAGCGCGCCGCGATGTACTGCAGAGGCGTGGCGAACTATTCTTGTCGGCGGACTGGGTGCCGCGGGTCGTGAGTTTTATGCCATAGATATCACCGACCCTGCAAATCCCAAAGCGCTGTGGCGCTTCGGTATCGCTCAAGACAGCGATGTCGGTTATGCGCTAGGCAAGCCGCTGATTACGAAGCGACGCGATGGGCGCTGGATTGTTGTGCTGGCCTCGGGTTACAACAACACCAATCCGGGTACCGGCAGAGGCTACCTGTTTGTACTGGATGCCTATACGGGTGAGCGACTGACCAAAATCGATACCGGTGCGGGCAGCCTCACCGATCCTAGCGGGCTGGCGCAAATCAATGGCTGGATAGAGAATCCGCTTGATAACACCAGCCTGCGTTTTTACGGGGGCGATCTGTCAGGGAACGTTTGGCGTTTCGATATCGATGATGTCTATCCACCCGCAGGCAGAGAAGCTGTGCTGCTGGCGCGGCTGGTCCGCAATGGTCTGGCACAACCTATCACTACCCGCCCCGAATTGTCCGAAATTCGCATCGGCACACAACGCGGCACGGTTGTCGCCATTGGTACCGGCCGGTATCTGGGTTTTTCTGATGCCTCCGACCGATCGATCCAGAGTGTCTACAGTTTTCGTGATGATCTGCGCGAGCAGGGGCTGGGCGATGTGCGGAGCAAACTGGTTGAGCAAACTTTGTCATGGGTGTCCGGCAGCACGGGCAGTCGCTCGGTTTCACGAAATGCTGTCGACTGGAGTCTGAGCTCCGCGAGACCCGGGTGGTTTTTCGATCTGATGGTGTCGGGCGTTGCCACTGGCGAGCGGGTCACGCTGGATCCCGATCAGCAGCAGGGTATTTTGCGCGTGGTGACCAACACACCGGATGGCATTACATGTCGACCGGGAGCGGAAAGCTGGATCTACGAGATTGATTACCTCACCGGCACCTCTATTCCGTCCGTCGAGAACCGCGTAGTCGCGCGCAGGATAGGCAGCAGCGCATTGACAGCTGGTGCGCGCACCCTCAAGCTGGGCGAGAAAATCGTCACGCAAGTCACGGACGAGCACGGACAACTTACGACCCTCAGTGGTTTGTCACCCTCGTCGTCGAACCAAGCCGTGCGGCGGGTATCGTGGCGTGAGCTTGACGAATAAGCCCCGGCTTTCTCAGCTGGCATCCCTGATCGGGTCGATCGGTGTGACCCTCGCCTTGTTTTTGCCGCTCGCTCAGCAGAGCTTGTCACCCTTTGGAAGCACCTCAGCAGCGTCAGCCGCGCAGACTGTTCATCTGGCATTGATTGCGGACAGTGATGTGAGTCAGTCATGGATTCCAACGACACAAACTTCACACCGAACAGTCGATGGTGACGCCGCCGAGAGGCCTGATGTGGCGGAGAGTCATGATTTGATCGACCGCGGGGATGACTACCTGCAACCGGGTAGCGATCACGGAAACTATCTGCCCGCCTCGCAGTTAACTGAAAGACCGCTGATCCTGATCGACATCGATCCGGAACTCTCTGCTCGATTTGCGTTCATTCATCCACAGTCTATCGATCTTGTTTTGTTGATTAACGACTATGGTGATGTAGATCGCGTACTGATTCCCGATGTGCAGTCCACTGCAGGGACAGCAGAAACACTGCCTGCCACCTTGCTGCAGGACTTGGCGCAACGTTTTTTACAAACACGATTTTCGCCTGGCCGTCTGCTGGGACAGCCGGTTCGCAGCGCTCTCAGGATTCGGGTGTCACTCAAACCCTGATCGCTCGTCTGTATCCCTCTGTGGGTCAGTCGCAGGAGAAAAGCCTTGAATAATGGCGAGCAGGCACCTTCCTCGATGAGGCGTACCGAGCGCGACAGTTTTGGCGATATTGAGGTGCCGGCTGATCGTCTCTGGGGAGCGCAGACTCAGCGCGCACTGCTACATTTCGCCATTTCATCAGAGCGCATGCCAGTCGAGCTGATCAGGGCGCTGGCGCGGGTCAAGCGTGCAGCAGCTATCGCCAATCGCGATCTGGGCAGGTTGTCGCAAGAATTTGCCGCAGCGATCATATCTGCCGCCAGCGAAGTCATTACCGGCGACCATGATGACGAGTTCCCCTTGTCCGTCTGGCAGACTGGCTCGGGAACTCAGACTAACATGAACATGAATGAGGTACTCGCAAATCGCGCATCCGAATTGGTGGGGGGAGGACGTGCTCAGCAACGTCGATTGCACCCCAATGATCACGTGAATCTTGGACAGTCATCGAATGATGTCTTCCCCACCGCCATGCATGTGGCAGCTGTCCTGCAAATTCACGATCATCTGTTGCCGGCTCTGAACGAATTGCAGTCGGCATTGCAGTCTAAGTCAGTGCAATTTGCTGACATGATCAAGACTGGACGCACGCATCTGCAGGATGCCACGCCGCTGTCACTGGGACAGGAATTCTCCGGTTATGTCGCGCAGCTGGCGCTGGCGTCATCCGCACTACGCGCCGCCTTGCCTGACCTGTATGGTCTAGCTATTGGAGGAACAGCGGTGGGCACTGGACTGAACACGGTGCACAGTTTCGGGATGCGCGTGGCCGCCGTGCTGTCTGCAGATTGCCGGCGGAGTTTCGTCAGCACTGACAACAAGTTTGCCGCACTGGCAGGACACGAGGCCATGGTGACCGCGCACGGTGCATTGCGCACGCTTGCCTGTGCACTGAACAAGATCGCCAACGACATACGCTGGCTGGCGTCCGGGCCACGCTGCGGTTTGGGAGAAATCGGCATCCCGGGTAACGAGCCCGGCAGCTCGATCATGCCGGGCAAGGTGAATCCCACGCAATCTGAGGCACTGATGATGGTCTGTGCCCAGGTCATGGCCAATGATGTCGCAGTCGGCATGGCCGGCAGCTCCGGGAATTTCGAGCTGAATGTCTGCAAACCATTGATTGCGCATGCCTGCCTGCAGAGCCTGCGCTTGCTGGCCGATGGCATGCGCAGCTTCACGCACCATTGTGTGACGGGCATCGTGGCCAATGAGGGGCGCCTTGCCGAACAGCTTGCCTCATCGCTGATGCTGGTCACCGCACTGGTGCCTCACCTGGGGTACGATGCCGCTGCCGCGATTGCACAGGATGCGCACGCCCGGCACGTCCCTCTTAGAGAGGCTGCCTTGTCGTCCGGGCTCCTGAGCGCCGAACAGTTCGATCAGTGGGTTAAGGTGACCGACATGATCCGCCCGCAACCGGGATGAGGCTTCGTCCTACTGCGGTGTGCCGTGCCGGAATAAATTCACCACTGCCAGCAGGATGACCGCACCGAGCAGCGACACCATCAGTGCGCCCAGATGAAAGACATTCGCTTGTAGGGCGCCGGCACCCAAGAGCGGCGCCAGCAGCCAGCCGCCTAGCAGCGCACCGATGATGCCCACCCCGATATTCGTCAGCATGCCCTGCGGCGTGTCGGTGCGCATGATCACGCAGGTAAGCCAGCCCAAGATGCCCCCGATCACAATCCAGATGATGAAGTTCATGTCGCCTCTCCAGTCAACTCAACAACGAAAACAATGCCCTCGTCAGACGTGGAAGTTAGGCAGGCGCGAGGGCGACTGGTTCATCGGCGGCGTGCGGCTTTGACGCGGACGCGCAGGGGGAAGACCAAAATGCGAGCGTGGCAGCATTTGCCCGGAAGATGCACAATAGGGGTTTTTTGGCCCGGAGGGTGGCACTGCAGCGCTCCGGATCGGCGGATCATGATGACCCTGATCTGCGTTAGACAACACCCGAAACTCCAGACGCCCCAACAGAGGAAGGCCATGTCCCGCAAAATAACAGTGATAACGCTGTCTGCCTTAATCGCATCTGCCGCCACGATCGCGCTGGCAGCTACGTTGAAGATCGATTCAGCCAAAAGCTCGGTGTCTGCCGTGTTCAAACAGATGGGCGTACCGGTCGAGGCCAAGTTCACCCGTTTCACGGCGCAGGTCAGCTTTGACGCGGCCAAGCTCCAGGAGAGCAAGGCGAGTGTCGAAATTGACATTCCCAGCTTTGATCTTGGCGATGCCGACTACAACCGTGAAGTCCAGAAAAAAGAATGGTTCAATGGCAGCCAATTTCCCAAGGCGAGCTTCACGTCTACACGTATTCAGTCGGCGGGACCGGGCAAGCTGGAGGTCAGCGGCAAGCTCACCATCAAGGGCAAGACCGCAGACGTCAGCTTTCCGATGAATTTCAGGAAGGAAGCTGAGCAGCAGCTATTCGAGGGCAGTCTTCCCATCCGGCGACTGAGCTTTGGCATTGGCGAGGGTGAATGGAAAGACACCAGCATTGTGGCTGACGAAGTCGTCATCAAATTTCGTGTCAGCGGGCGCTGAGTTCAGCGCTCCCCAAGCTAGCCAGAAAGATAACAACAACCGTATCTGAAGAGGAGAAATGATGAGATTGCCCGGTTTGTCAGCTCTGCTGACGATCATGATCGTCGCGCCAGCCGTTCATGCTCAGACCTATACGATTGACCCCGGCCACACCTATCCCAGTTTCGAGGCCGATCATCTGGGCTTGTCTTTTTGGCGAGGCAAGTTCACCAAGACGACTGGCAAAGTGGTGCTTGACAGAGGATCATCCACCGGTGGCAGCATTGAGATCACCATTGATGCGAGCTCGATTGATTTCGGCCACGTGAAAATGAACGAAAATGCGCGCGGCAAAGACATGTTCAATGTCGAACAATTCCCGAGTGTCACCTACAAGAGCCGATCGCTGAGATTCGAAGGGGACAAGCTGGTGGCCGTGGAAGGTGAGATGACCTTGTTGGGCGTGACCAAGCCGATGCCACTCAAAGTGACCCATTTCAAGTGCATGATGCATGCGGTGCTCAAGCGCGAAGTCTGTGGTGTCGACGCCCAGGCCAGATTCGATCGTAGCGACTACGGACTGAGCTATGGCGTACCGCGCTTCTCGCCAGAGGTGAAGCTGCAGATACAGGCAGAGGCGGTTCGCGCCGATTGATCTCAGTCCCGAGGCTTCGGGTTACTACGCAGTGCAAGACCCTGTTCGATGCTGCGTCTCCGTCCCAAATGACTGATTGCCTGTGGCCCTAGGTGACACAGGATGGACTGTTCTGGCTTTCGTCCGGAAAGACAAATCTTGCAGAGTAATACTTGATAAGCGCACCATCAGAAACCATGCGGGTTCTTTTGCAGCGAAGGGCAACTGTATGACCCTGCGCACGTGCTGCATCAGATCATTGCATGGATCTTCGCCAGGTCGGCAAAGTCGTGTTGGCCTCAGCAATGCGTTGGCAAGCGCCCGGCGTTTTCTTGGTCATCGTCATCTGCTCGGGGAGACGGCGCCGTGCTCGCAGCGACCACCGCCGATTCGGCATGCAAAAAATTCGATGGCAGAAGCCGCGTAAAATTCGTGGTAATTCGCTTGCTTCCCTAGGAGATTGTCATGCACTTCCTCGGAATATCCGGCAGCCTGCGCCGGCAATCGCTGAACACGGCGGCGCTTCGCGCCTGTGCCAAGCTTGTGCCGCCCGGTGTCACCATGGATCTGGCCGATATCTCGGCCATACCGCTGTATAACGAAGAGGTCCGCGAACAAGGTTTGCCCGATGCAGTGCACAAGCTGCGCGAGCAGATCCTGAGCGCTGATGCGATCGTGATCGCCACGCCGGAATACAACTTCTCCATCCCGGGTGTGCTGAAAAATGCGATTGACTGGGCGTCTCGGCCACCCTCGCAACCCTTCGATGGCAAACCTATCGCTCTGATCAGCGCTTCCCCCGGGGGCTTCGGTGGGGCGCGTGCTCAGTATCATCTGCGACAGGTGTTCATTTATCTCAATGGCTTGATACTTAACCGCCCGGAGGTGATGATGTCAGCGGCGCATACCAAATTTGACGCGCAGGGCGAACTGACCGACGCTGCCGCCACTGATCAGCTCAAAGCCTTGCTCGCCGCGTTGGCAGACTGGTCGCGCCTGGTAGCCGCAGGTCAGGCAGCGGCCAGCAAGGAGCAGCCATGATCCGCTTCCTCGCCTGGTCAAGAACGCACTTACTGTTCGTGCTGCTGTTGGGGGCTGTGGCTCGACACTCACCGGCTCAAGTGATCGATACGGCCACAGGTAAAGAGATATCGCCGCCGGCGCTGGCCGAGCGTCTTCGCAACGCTGACATCGTCTTGCTCGGAGAGCTGCATGATAATCAGCGCCATCACGATCTGCGCGGTCAGCTGATCGCCCGTTTCGCTGACAAACAACGCACCATCGTGGCCGAGCACCTGCCTCAGGGTGGGCCAGTCACCTTCGCCTCGGACACCCGTGCCGATCTGGTCGCGGCCGGTTTCGATCCAGCCGGCTGGGAGTGGCCTGCACACGAAAAACTGTATGACCATATCCGTGCTAGCGGCGCACCGCTCGTCGGCGGCAATCTCCCCAGAGAGCAGGCAAAGCAGATCTTCATGCAGGGGGTGAGCGCGCTGCCAGATCGCATGGCGCAAACATACGAAAAGTCGCGTCTTGATGCGCCGGCTGAAAAAAATCTGGATCGCGACCTTCTCGATGGTCATTGCGGTAAGCTCCCAGATCGCTATCTGCTGCGCATGCGCTTTGCGCAGCGCATGACGGATATCGCGCTGTCGCACGCACTGCTCGATCACAAGCCTGCAGTGCTCGTGGCTGGCAATGGCCATGTACGCAAAGATTATGGCGTGCCACAGGTGATCGCAGCGGTTGCCCCGCAGCTCCGACAGATCAGCGTTGGATTCATGGAGCACAGCAGCGATTCGCGGGAACTGATACCCTCTCTCGCGGAGCAGTATGATTTCGTGTGGCTGACCGAGCGTAACGAGCGCAAAGATCCCTGCGAAAACTTCAGTCTCAAATAAATCAGTTGTTGCGTAAGTCGTTTTTATCTTCCAAAAAAACTAAAATCACAAGAGACCGAGTATGTTCAGATCGTTTTTCATGGCCCGACAATGGCTACTGTGGGCCTGGCCTGGCGCCGCGTTGATTTTTTTCGGTACCTGGTATCAGGTGCAAATTGACGTCAAAATCAATGACTGGTTTGGTGGCTTTTATGATGTTGTTCAAAAAGCACTGAGCAAGCCCGGCGAAGTGACGCTCTCGGAGTTTTTTGGTTTCCTTTTCAGCTTTGCCGAGCTGGCAGGGACGTATGTGCTGGTGGCCGTCCTGCTGGGTTTCTACACGAAGCATTGGGTCTTCCGGTGGCGGGACGCAATGAATAATTTCTACATGTCGCATTGGCAGACCCTCAGGCAGATCGAAGGTGCCAGCCAGCGCGTCCAGGAAGATACCAAGCGTTTTGCGACGATCATGGAAACGCTGGGATCGAACATGATGGATTCCATCATGACGCTGTTTGCCTTTCTGCCCATACTCTGGGCGCTGTCAAAGAAAGTGAGTGAGGTGCCGCTGCTGGGCCAGATCGACCACGCGCTGGTCTATGTGGCGATTCTGTTCGCCTTGCTGGGTACCGTCGCGCTGGCGCTCATTGGCATCAAACTGCCCGGACTGGAGTTCAACAATCAGCGCGTCGAGGCGGCGTATCGCAAAGAACTCGTGCATGCCGAGGATGATGCGTCGCGTGCCTCGGAGTCAGTGGTGAAAGACTTGTTTTCCCAAGTGCGACAAAACTACTTCCGGTTGTTCTTCCATTACATGTATTTCGATGTCGCTAAATTCAGCTACCTGCAATTCGGTGTGCTGGTGCCTTATATCGCACTGGGCCCCACCGTGGTGGCCGGTGCAATCACGCTGGGAGTCATGCAGCAGATCGTTCGCGCGTTCGGGCGAGTCGAAATGTCTTTCCAGTTCCTCGTTCGCAGCTGGGGCACGATCGTCGAGCTGATCTCGGTCTACAAGCGTCTGCGCGCGTTCGAAGCCCAGATTGGCCTTATCGAAATGGAAAAACGTGGCGCGGCCTCCGCTCAGACAGGCCAGGGGTAAATTTCTTCAGCAGACGGCGCATCGGGATGCTGTCAGTCATGCAATCTGACGCGTTCTCAAACCAGTATCAATCCGCATTGCACCATGCGCGTGTGCCGCGCTTCTGCTAACGCGTGGGGTTAGTTCTCTCGCATCGCACCATCGTCATGGTTTATTCATCGCGTACGATTGATCAGAATTATTGATTATGGCTGTCAGCCGTTAATCCGGATGATAGAAGCTTGCGCCGGATGAAACGACTTGCTGGGGCCTGAGAATAAGTTTCTCGCTACCCGCATTGAGCAGCGTATAAATAAAAAAATGCGTCTCGGGCATAGGTTTTGGGATGGGGCCGTCATGTCGGAGGATTTTGCATGCACACAGAGCAGAGGCAGCACATCGAGACCGTGATGCAGGTCGCGGAGCGGGGTCGGCTTGACCCATCCGCCACAGCACATGATGAAATCATCCGTCATTCGTGGATGCGCTGCGTGCATCAACACAAGCTTGATCCTGCGCGTATGCAAGAGGCGATCATCCGTCCCCAGCAGGAAGTCCGTGAGCACCAGGATCAGCTGGATGAATTTCTCCACATCGCCCGTCACGGACTGGAGACGCTCTACCATCAGGTGGCCGGTCTAGGTTACGCAGTGCTACTCACCGATGCGCAGGGTGTGACAGTCGATTTTATTGGCGACATTCAGCTCGACCCCAGCCTGCGCAAGGCGGGGCTGTATCTTGGTTCCGACTGGAACGAGCAATTTGTGGGTACCAATGGCGTTGGCACCTGCATCAGCACCGGAGAATCACTGGTGGTTCATCTGGGCGACCATTTCGATGCCACCCACATACCGCTGACCTGCACGGCCGCGCCCATCTATGGCGCTAACGGCGACATCAAGGCTGTGCTGGATATTTCCGCGCTGACCGCCCCGCAGTACAAGCAGAGCCAGCATCTGGCCTTGCAGTTGGTGCGCATGTATTCACACCAGATCGAAAATGCCTACTTCCTCCATCGCTTCCGGCATGAATGGATCTTGCGCCTTTCCATGGCCCCGGAATTTCTTGAGGTGAGCCCCGAGTGCCTGATCGCGATCGATGCCGGTGGCAAGGTACTGGGCCATAACCGACGCGCACAGCAAATGTTCGGCGAGCGTTCTTCAGAGCTGGCTGAATGGCCGCAACTCCTTGGGCAGCCTATCGATGCGCTCCTCAATGTTGGTATCGATGACTTGCCGCGTTTTATGGCGGTTCAGCCGGTGGACAGGCGCGCCGTGATGATCCGCGGTACGCAGAAGCTGATGTTTTTGTCGGTGGTGGCGCCAGCGCGCTCCCTGTTGGAGGCCACGCGCGCAACCATGGAGCCCGAGATACCGGCACCGCTGGCTTCGCTCTCGGGAGGTGATCCAGTGCTCGACCGGCAGATATCCCGAGCTGCGCGCTTGGTCAACTCGCCGATCAGCGTACTCGTAACAGGCGAGACCGGCAGCGGCAAAGAATTTTTTGCGAAAGCACTGCACCAGAGCAGCGAGCGTCGCCATGGTCCTTTCGTTCCGGTCAATTGTGCGGCGATACCGGACACCCTTATCGAGAGCGAATTATTCGGCTATGCGCCGGGCAGTTTTTCCGGCGCTGCCAGTAAAGGCAAGCGTGGACTGATACAGGAGGCCGACGGTGGCACGCTATTCCTGGATGAGATTGGGGATATGCCCCGACCACTGCAAGCGAGGTTACTGCGCGTGCTGTCCGAACGCGAGGTGCTTCCAGTGGGAGCGACGCGCGCAGTTGGCGTCAATATTCGCGTGGTCGCTGCTACCCATTGTGATCTCGAGACCCTGGTGCGTTCGGGCGGATTCCGCGATGATTTGTATTACCGTCTGAGTGGTGCACACTTCACATTGCCACCTGTGCGCGAACGTCATGATCTTGACTGGATCATTGAGCGTGTGCGGTCGCTGCACGGCCGTACGTCGGACGGTTCTGTCCCGGGTTTGCAGGCCGAGGCAAAGCAGACAATGCTTGCGCATTCATGGCCCGGCAATCTGCGTGAGCTGCGTAATGTGATCGAGTTCGCTGCCGCCGTTTGTCGTGGTGCGCAGATTACACCGGCAGATTTGCCGGAATATTTGCACAAAAAGCTCAGCAGTCCGCCCCACCCCCCCGAGACCGGGCGTGATTTGTCCATCGAAGTTCCCGAGGCGACGGCGCTGCGTTCCCAGCTTAAAGCCTGTCGCTGGAACGTGACTGCGACCGCCCACGCGATGGGAATCTCGCGCATGACGCTGTACCGGCGCATGAAGCGTTATGGCATTGAGTATCCGCAGTGAGCTGTCACCTACGTTCGCTGTGACAGCTGTAACGCGCCCCGATGTGACAGTTGTTCGGCTTGGGTGCAGTTGATCAGAAAAGCGGTGGGCAGCCTAGCGATTTGCGCTGCAGCATGCGCAGAATGAAAATCCAGCAGATTCATGAGCTTGTCGGCAGCTCATTAAAGTGTTTATCAACGTCGTGCTCTCTGGCACGTCATTTGCTGTGACCTGCACGGTTCGGCCTTCATGAGCGGACTGCCGTCAGGCAGCAGCACCTCGGCAAAATGGCATTCGATACAGAGTGATCGGATCAGTACAACCAAGGAGACAAAAATGACAGACAAGCAGAGGCCATTTGGCGTTTCGATGACAGACAGCGAGTTTGCAGAATGCCTGCACGCTGATGAGGCTGCATTCCGCTCCCCGATTCCGACCCAAATGGTGTCGAACGGTGAATATAATCCGCTGCCGCAGACCGAAAATCAGAAAAAGGTTGAATTCCTGATTAAGG